>CAMYZR010000182.1 GCA_947303905.1 uncultured Atopobiaceae bacterium | reverse complement strand
CGCCCTTGTGGAACCGCTCTCCGTCGTAGGCGAGGCTGCCGTTCTCCCCCAGCGTCACGATGACGGCCTTGGGACCCTTGGCCTGCTTCTCGGCCATGAAGGTGCGGACGTCCTCGTTGTCGTCACTCTCCAAGCCAAAGAACGCATAGTCGACATGGGCCAAGGTGGCGTCGACCATCGGATCCGTCGGCTGGTCGGAGTAATCGAAGACCACGGTGATCCCCGCATCATGAATCTCCTGCAGGCGGTCATCGCAGTGACCCCAGATGCCGCTCACAAAGAGGTCCTGCCCACAGATGAACGCCACGTCCTCGTCGGAGAGCCTGAAGGTCTCCATGACGCCCTCGAGGTAGTCGCCGAAGACACGGTTGCCGTCCACGATCTCGACCTTGGTGACGGCAGTGTCACCATGCTCCACGTGCAGATGCGAGATGTCCACGCCTTTCTCCGTGAGGGCCTCGGCCATGCGGGTTCCCCACTGGTCGTCCCCCACGACGCTGGTAAACGAGGCATCCACGCCCATGCGCCTGAGATAGACCGCCACATTGACGGGATTGCCGCCCGGGTAGCTCTTGCCTTCCTTCTCGTATACGTCGACGCAGTTGTCGCCTGCCGCTGCAACCTTCATGCTCTGCCCCCTCACCTGTCTGACCAATCATCTTGGTGATACATAAGATTCAAGAAATCTTATACCAATTGTGTTTTTCTCACCTGTTGTTTCACGCCCATCGGCTGCAACAGCCCGTTGACGGGACATTCGCGTGTTTCGGCACAAATCAGAGCAACCCGCGAGGGATAAGATTCACACAACGGTATATAAGTTCAATTGTTTTACATACCGATTAGACCCATGACTCGTTCATGCAAAGGAGACCGCCATGAAGAAGGCAGCGGGCATCGGCGACAACTGCATCGACGACTACACCCACCTTGGCCGCCGCTATCCCACGGGAAACGTGGTGGACACCGGCGTGAACATGCGCAAGCTGGGCATTCCCGTATCGATCATCTCCACCACCGGCACGGATGACAACGGCCGCTGGATGATCGAGTCGCTCTCCAGGGAGGGCCTGGACCTGTCCCACCTCAAGGTGGCTGAGGGCAAGACCGCCATCACCTACATGGCTCTCGACGAGAACGACCGCGTCCATGGCGACTACGAGGAGGGCGTGCTGGAGCACATCGTCTTTGACGACGAGGACGTGCGCTTTGCTGCGGAGCACGACCTGGTGTTCACCGCCTTCTGGGGCAAGGCAGAGCATGTCATGGGCAAGATTCATGACCGGGGGACCCTCACCGCCTTTGACTATGCCACCTCCAATGACCCCCGCCTCCCCGCCATGCTCGAGGCCACGCGCGGGGCCATCGACTACGGCTTCTTCTCGTACAAAGGCATCGGCAACCGAAACGGAGAGGAGCCTCGCGCATTCCTTCGCGACAAGGTGACAAACCACGGCATGCGTGTCGCCGTGGCCACGTTCGGCGAACAGGGCTCGCTCGCCTTTGACGGGGAGGCCTTCTTTGAGGGTGGCATCTATCCGCAGCCGCACCCCGTGAACACCGTCGGTGCGGGCGACGCGTTCATCGCCGGCTTTCTGGCGGGCGTGCTGCAGGACAAGGACATCCCCGCCTGCCTTGACCAGGGGGCGCGCATCGCATCGGAGGTCGTGGGCGTCTTCGAACCCTGGGTCATCGACGCATAGCCGCAATGGGCTCCCGGCGCGCCAGGCGCGCCTCGCATGACAGAAACTGCTCGTGAAAGGACGAACACCATGACAATGAAGATCGGCATGTTCACCTCGGGCTACCAGCGCAATCCCCTCGAGGACATCTTCGAGGACGCCGCGCGCTTTGGCTACGACTACATCGAGCTCTGGGGCGGACGTCCCCACGCCTTTGCCCCCGACCTGCTGGCTGGCGAGGTTGACGAGGTCCTGCGCCTGCGCGACAAGTACGGCGTACCCATCACAGGCTGGTGTCCCGAGCACAACGGCTATCCCTACAACTTCATGATCGGCTCCGAGCGCCAGCGCGAGGATGCGGTGCGCTACCTCAAGCTCTGCCTCGATGCCGGCAAGCTCCTGGGCAGCGACTACATGCTCATCTCCCCCGCCCATGCCGGCTATGACACCAAGCCCGTCCAGATCCGCGACCGCCTCTACCGCACCTGCGAGGAGCTCACGGCCTATGCGGCCAACGTGGGCGTCCGCATCGTGATCGAGCCGCTCACCACCATGGAGTCCAACGTCTTCAAGAGCGCCAACGACCTGCTGGACCTCTTCGAGCACGTGGACTCGGACTACCTCATGGCCATGTGCGACATCGTTCCGCCGTTCCAGCAGCAGGAGCAGATCACAAGCTACTTCAACAAGCTCGGCGACAAGCTGTATCACCTGCACATCATCGACTCCAACGGCGTGGACGACTCCCATGTCATGCCCGGCGAGGGCGTGCTGCCCATGCCCGAGCTCATGAAGGAGATCCAGGACTACTACCACTACGACCGTACCGCCACCATCGAGCTCGTCACCGGCTACATCAACGAGCCCCGCCTCTACGCCCGGCGCGCCATCGAAAACGTCAAGGCCATGCTCGAAGCGTAGTCATCTGTGGTGTGAGGGGAAATGCCCCCGACCCCCAGCGCACGAAGAAGGAATCCTCATGTTCATAGACATCCACGTCCTCCCGGCCTTCTACGAGCCCATCAACGGGGACGAACGCAAGGAGCGGCTGCGTCACGACGCGCTCGACATCCATCTCAACGGCATCGCCAAGATCGAGCACATCAAGAACCAGATGCGCTGTGCCGGACTTGACAAGATGGCGCTGCTCGCACTGGACTATCGCTCCGAACACGGTGAGCCCTTGGTCTCCAACGACGAGGTCCGCGCCCTGGTTGACTGCGAGCCCGAGCGCTTCATCGGCATCGCAAGCGTCGACCCGCTCGCACCCGGTGCGGCGCAGGAGCTTGAGCGCGCCTTTGCCGACCTGGGCCTGAGGGGTCTTCACCTCCACCTCGGACGAAGCCACATCTGGCCCGGCGACGAGCGCCTGCAGCCCCTCTATGACATCTGCGAGGCTCACGACCGTCCCGTCATCTTCAACGCGGGCATGTCATGGGAGCCTGGGTCGCTCGCCAAGTACGGGCGTCCCATCGAGTACGAGGAGCTTGCGGCCACCCGTCCTGGCCTGCGCATCTGCCTGTCACGCTTTGGCTGGCCCTGGGCCGAGGAGTGCGCGATGCTCATGGTCAAGTACCCCAACGTCTACACCGACACGGGCATCCTCTACTTCGACAATGCGCGGGAGTTCTTCGACCGTCTCTTCAAGCACGAGGTGGCGCTCACGTGGGTGGACAGGAGCCTCCGCCATCAGGTGATGTTCGGCAGCGACAACCCCCGCTTCGAGCAGATTCGCATGGCACACGCCCTCGATGGCCTTGGGCTGCGCGCCAGCACCGTCGAGCTCATCAAGGGCGGCAACGCCATCGAGTTTCTCGGCGGGTTGGACTAGGAGGTCACGATATGATCAAGACGACATCGCTGAACCTGCTCACCAGCGAGTACAACCAGTACTTCGTCATCACCGAAGAGGTGGAGCGGGCCGTGTCCGAAAGCGGCATCCAAGAGGGCATCGTCACGGTCATCACGCGTCACACCACCACGGGGGTGACCACCAATGAGGCCCTCGAGTGCCTGGAGAGCGACATCAAGGAGTTCTTGGGGCGGCTCGTGCCCGAGGACCACCCTTACGCGCATGCGCGCATGCTCAGGGATTACGGCTCGACGGCGGGAAACCCGACCGGACACCTCAAGAGCCTGCTCATGGGAAGCCACGTGCACTTTCTGGTGCACGAGGGCAAGGTGGACCGAGGCGGAGCGCAGGATGTCTACTTCTGCGAGTTTGATGGCCCCTCGTCGCGCACGCTCCAGATCCAGGTCATGGGAGAGTAGCCGACGGTGGGAACCTGCTGGTCAACCCATCGCACTCGACAGGCGAGATGGGACAAGACCGCGTGTCGGCGTTTTCTCGGACTGCTCTAACAACTAGAATTGGCATAGAGAAAGGATAGGAACCAGACCACTTGAAGGCACGGCATCATGAACAGAAAGCACGCCATTAGCGCACGAGACCTCGCCACCGAGCTGTTGGAGAGCTACATCATCGACAACGACCTCAAACCCGGTGAGCGACTGCCCTCCGAGCGCGACCTCTGCGACATGTGGGACCTCAATCGCACCACCTTGCGCAGCGCCATCCAGCGCCTGGTGGACAGTAGCATCCTGTACCGTCGCATGGGGTCGGGCACCTTTGTCGCGCCCCCCAAGTTCGTGCGCAACCTGCAGGACGTCAGGGGGTTCTCGGAGGACGTGCGCCTTGCGGGACGCGTCCCTGGCTCACAGCT
>CAMYZR010000181.1 GCA_947303905.1 uncultured Atopobiaceae bacterium | reverse complement strand
CCCTGGCCAACGCCGAAGCGGACGTTGCCGCGGCTGAAGACCTTGAAGTCGGAGTTGAAGACCTCGTCGGCGGTGCGGCCGGTGAGGTCGGCGCCGGCGTCAAACATCTTGTCGGCAAACTCGTCGCAGTCCTCGCCGCAGATCTCGGAGAGCTTCTTGCCGACGAAGACGTCGCGCGGGGTGCAGGTGGGGGAGCGGAAGCACAGCGTGTCGGAGAGGATGGCGCTCATCATCAGGCCGGCGACGTTGGCGGGAATCTCGATGCCGTTCTCCTGGAAGATGTCGTAGATGATGGTGCAGGTGCAGCCCACCGGCACGTTGCGGAAGAACACGGGGCTGGAGGTCTCGATGTTGGCCACGCGGTGATGGTCGATGATCTCCAGGATCTCGGCCTGCTCGCGCCCCTCGACCGACTGGCTGCGCTCGTTGTGGTCAACCAGGATGACATGCTTCTTGCGCGGGTTGAGCAGGTCGGGGGTGCTTACGACGCCGGCGTAGGAGCCGTCCTCCTCGATGATGGGGAAGAAGCGGTGCTGCGTGTGGGCCATGACCTTCTGCGCGTCGTCGATGGAGGTGTTGACGGAGAAGCGCTCGGCCTTCTCGGCGGGCAGCATCTTCGCGCGCACGGGAATCGCCATCGTGATGAGGCGGGCGGACGCATAGGTGTCATACGGGGTGGTGATGATGGCGCAGCCGCGCTCCTCGGCGGCAGAGCGCACGACACCGGACACCTTGGCGCTGTGGCACACGATCAGGCAGCCGGCGCCGGCCTCGACGGCAAACCGCTGGGTCTCGTAGCGGTTGGTGCACAGGACGACGTCGCCCTCCTGGATGCTGTCCTCCATCATCTCGGGGGAGGTGCCGACGATGACGTGACCCTCGGGGACGACGCCGTCGGCGTCGCCGACGAGCATCTCGCCACCGAGCGTGCTCACGATGTTCTTGTAGCGCGTGTGAGCCTCGGAGATGACGGTGTTGTCGAGGATGTCCATGTTGGCGTTGGCGACGTCCTTGACGGCGATGAGGCCGAGCAGGCTGTCGTCGTCATCGGTCACGCACAGGGTGGAGGTGTTCTGGTTGCGCATGAGGTTCCATGCGGTGGAGAGGCTCGTCTCGGGATTGATGCCCGGGGTCTTGCGATACGTGACATCCTTGATCTGAGGGGTGAGCGTGGTGATGAGGCGCGGCTCGTCGAAACCGAAGTGCTTGAGTACGAAGGCGGTCTCACGGTTGATGGCGCCAGCACGGCGCGCCTCGTAGACGCTGCCGCCCAGCTGGTTCTTGAGATAGGCATAGCTGATGGCGGCGCAGATGCTGTCTGTGTCGGGATGCTGGTGCCCTACTACGTTCACCTTGCGGATTGCTTCTGCCATGGTGTGCTCCTTGTGTCTTTTGGTGGCTCGCTCGCCACCGCATTTGGGCATGCCGCAGCGCAAGCCCGTTGGCCTGTACGTAGACGCATTTTGACACCGAACCGTGCCACCTTTTGAGATGGACGAGCACTCTGTTCGGTGGACTGGCGGCATTGTGCGGCAGACGTGCCCATATTGCATGCAAATGGTGATTTGATAAGAAAAAGGCAGGCCGAAGCCTGCCTTGACATGTCTGGTGCCCTCTACAGGGTTCGAACCTGCGACCTTTCGCTCCGGAGGCGAACGCTCTGATCCACTGAGCTAAGAGGGCGTGTGCTTGTGCATTATAGCCGCAAAACTCTGTCGTGGGGTGTTGCATGGCAAAGTTGCGAGATTGCCACAGTTACGGTGGAGAGACCCGGCATCGCTTACAATTGTAGGCTATGGCAACTCTGCCAGAAGAGTCGACGGAGGTGACAGATGCCCATAACGTCAGAGCCAGACGCACGCGAGGTGCCCCAGGCTCTCACGGGTCTTACGCAGGCTGAGGTGGACGAGCGCGTCGCCGCGGGTCGCGTCAACGCGAACGCCGACGTAAAGACCAAGAGCGTCTCGCAGATAGTGCGTGAGCACGCGCTCACCCTGTTCAACATGGTCAATCTCGGTATGGCCGTGCTGGTCATGATTACCGGCCAGTACCGCAACATGATGTTCATGGGCGTCGTGTTCTCCAACCTGGCCATCGGCATCGTGCAGGAGCTGCGCGCAAAGCGCATGGTCGACAGGCTCACGATCATCACAGCCTCGGACGTGCGCGTCATCCGCGAGGGCAGACAATGCTCGATTCCCGTCGACCAGGTGGTGGTCGATGACCTCGTGGTCGTCTCCCATGGCGACCAGGTCCCCGCCGACGGCGTGGTGGTGGCGGGCGCCGCCTCCATGAACGAGAGCCTGCTCACCGGCGAGTCGGACGCCATTCCCAAGGTCATCGACGACGAGGTGCTCTCCGGCTCCTTCGTCGACTCAGGCTCGCTCACCTTCAGGGCCACGAACGTGGGCATCGAGAGCTATGCCTCGCGCATCAACGACGAGGCCAAGTTCGTGAAGGCCATCACCTCGGAGATTCGCGACACGCTCAACTGGATCATCAAGATGGCGACCATCACGCTCATTCCGGTGGGCATCGCCCTGTTCCTTCGCAGCCTCCTCTCCGACTCGATGGGCGCCAACGAGGCCATCCTCACGACCGTCGCCGCCATCGTGGGCATGATTCCGCAGGGCCTGGTGCTCCTGACGTCGTCGGTCTTCGCCATTGCGACCACGCGCCTCGGCATGCGCCAGGTGCTGGTGCAGCAGGCGTATTGCGTCGAGACGCTCGCGCGCGTCGACGTGCTGTGCCTGGACAAGACCGGAACCATCACGACGGGCTCCATGGAGCTCGCCGACATCCATGCGGATCGAGGGCTCACGGAGCGCGACGTGGCCGTCGCGGCCTTCACCGTGGTCTCCGCCAACGAGGCGGATGCCAACGAGACCGCACGTGCGATTCTCGCATACGGCAAGGACGCGGGCCTCGAGCCCAAGGCGGTCACTCGTGCCGTGCCGTTCTCGTCGGCGACCAAGCTGTCCGGCTGCGTGACCGAGGAGGGCAAGACATACCTGCTCGGCGCCCCGCAGTTCGTCCTCGGCTCCCTCTACATGGAGCACGAGTGGCAGATCCGTTCCTTCGACAGCCTCGAGCGCGTCCTCGTGGTGGCCGAGGCGGACGGGTTCACCGAGACGGGCGTGCCCATGGGCCGCCCGCGCGTGCTGGGCTTTTTGGGAATCCGCGACCAGATTCGCGACACGGCCGCCCAGACCATGGCCTACTTCGTCGAGCAGGGCGTGGACATCCGCGTCATCTCCGGCGACGACCCGATGACGGTCTCCGCCATCGCGGAGAAGGTGGGCGTGCCCGATGCCGGCAAGTGGGTGGATGCCACCTTCCTCGAGAGCATGGAGGAGATCGAGGCCGCCGTGCAATCCCGTCGCGTGTTCGGGCGCGTGACGCCCACCATCAAGCGCGAGCTCGTGCGCTGCCTGCGTGCCGAGGGCCATACCGTCGCGATGACCGGCGACGGCGTCAACGACATCCTTGCCCTCAAGGAGGCCAACTGCTCGGTGGCCATGGCGTCGGGCTCCGCGGCAGCGCGCAACGTCGCGGACATCGTGCTTGCCGACAGCGACTTCTCCCACATGCCCGAGGTGGTCGCGGAAGGACGGCGGTCGATCAACAACCTACAGCGCTCGGCATCGCTGTTCCTCATGAAGACCGTCTACTCGGCGCTGCTCGCCATCGTCTGCGTCGTCATGCCGCCGTTCCCGCTGCTTCCCATCCAGATGACGCTTGTGTCCACGGCCATCATCGGCATCCCGTCGTTTGCCCTGGCGCTCGAGCCCAATCGCGAGCTGGTGCGCGGGCGGTTCCTCACCAACGTGCTCGCGCGCTCCATGCCGGCATCCATTGCCATCGCCGTCGGCATGTTCGTGATGCTGCTGGTGGAGCGCGGCATGGGTGGGACCTTTGAGGAGGTCTCCACCTGCTGCATGCTGCTCACTGCCGCCGTCGGTATCATGCTCATCTACCGCATCGCGCAGCCGCTCAATCCGCTGCGTACCGCGCTCATCGTCTTCTGCGTGGCGTACGTGGTGTGCGGGTGCACGCTCTTCACCGACTTCTTTGGCGTCGTTGCCCTCGAGGCATCGCACGCGATCAGCTGCGCAGTCATCGTGATTGCCGCTGTCATTGGATTCAACGTGCTCTATGACTACTCTACGACCAAGGCGCATGACTTCTGGGATGCGCTGCGCGCTCCGGGCAAGCGCGTCTAAGAGACAGGAGAGGGATATGACCCAAACCATCCAGAGGGCCTCCTTTGACTCTGCCGTACGTGCGGCGCGCACGCCGCGTCTGATCGAGGCGGGCGGCATCAGTCGCCTCGCCTATGACGTCATGCAAATCCCTGGTGCCGAGCGTCTGCCTCGTGCGCTGGTAATCCTCCTGGAGAACTGCGTCC
>CAMYZR010000180.1 GCA_947303905.1 uncultured Atopobiaceae bacterium | reverse complement strand
AGATCCTCAAGAGGAACTCCAACTTCGACGTGGCTTACGTCGGCATAGGCAACGGGGATGACCTCCGAGCCCAGAAGCGCACAGATCCAGCGGATGGGGCGCACGAAGGTCTGGTGCTCGCTCCCCCAGCGCTGGCTGCGGTAGTTGGGCCACTTGATGTCGGCGATCGTGCGCTCGCAGAGGCTGGAGAGCAGCACGGATGCGTCGACGCTCGGCACGGAGCGCTCGGCAAAGACGTACTCGTTTCCGTCAGGTGCCTCGCGACGCACGAGCTCGTCGGCAGTGATGCCGCACTTGCGGGCAAAGCCCTGCGCGGCGCGGGTGGGGTTGCCGTCGGCGTCAAAGGCGATGGCCGCCTTGGGACCGCGCATGGTCTCATGGATCTCCTCGGTTGCCGTCGCGCAGTCGTCGACGATCACGGCAAGGCGGCGCGGCGTGGAGAGCGTGCGCACCTTGCCATGGGCGAGGCCCGCCTCGCCAAGGCCCTTCTCGATCAGCTTGCCCAGCTGGTCCTGGGCCTTCATGAGCGGTGCGGAGGGCATCTCCTCGCAGCCGATCTCAAGCAGGAAGTCACGGGTGTCCGCCATTTAGGCCACCTCCTTCTTTGCTTCGGCATCCTTGGCGGCGACCAGCTCCAGATAGGCCTCGCAGCAGGCCTTGGCGACGTCGCGCACGCGCAGGATGTAGTTGGCGCGCTCGGTGGCCGAGATGGCGCCACGAGCGTCGAGGATGTTGAAGGCATGGCTGCACTTCATCACGCAGTCATAGGCAGGCAGCGGGAGCTTTGCCTCGAGGCAGGAGTGGCACTCCGCCTCGTACTCGTCGAACTTGCGGCGCATCAGGTCGACGTCGGCCACTTCGAAGTTATAGCAGGAGAACTCGTACTCGTTCTCATGGAAGACGTCGCCATAGGTCATCGGCGTGCCGTCGGGCAGATAGCTCCACACGAGGTCGTAGACCGAGTCGACGCCCTGGATGTACATGGCGATGCGCTCGAGGCCGTAGGTGATCTCGACGGGCACGGGGTCGACCTCGATGCCACCCACCTGCTGGAAGTAGGTGTACTGGGTGACCTCCATGCCATCCATCCAGACCTCCCAGCCGAGTCCCCACGCACCAAGCGTCGGGCTCTCCCAGTCGTCCTCGACGAAGCGCACGTCATGCAGGTCGGGATCGAGCCCGATGGCCTTGAGCGAGCCGAGGTAGAGGTCCTGGCTGTCTGCCGGGCACGGCTTGACGATCACCTGGAACTGGTAGTAGTGCTGCATGCGATTGGGGTTCTCACCATAGCGGCCGTCGGCCGGACGGCGGCACGGCTGCGGATAGCAGGTGCGCCAAGCGGCCGGTCCGAGGCTGCGCAGCGTGGTTGCCGTGTGGAAGGTTCCAGCACCAACCTCGGAGTCGTAGGGCTGCATCACCGTGCAACCCTGCGCTGCCCAGTACTCGGTGAGCTTCAGGATCATGTCCTGGAAGGTCAGCGTCGTATCGCTCATATCCTTCTCTTTCCTTGCTCGTGGTCTGACAGATCGACGCCTGCTACAGGAGGCACGCGTCTTCGGGTGGCCAGAATATGAAAAGGGCCTTTGATGTGACGGAGCTCAGGGGAATGGCTCCGAAATAACGCGAATCGAGGGAGTTGGTACGGTTGTCCCCCATTACCCAGATGCAACCCGCAGGCACCGTATAGGGGAACGTGACGTTCTCCTCCAGGTTGTCAGAGTGCCCGTTGAGCGGATAGCTGGGCTTTCCGAGGACGTATGGCTCGTTGAGAAGCATGCCGTCCACCAGGACGTACCCATCCTGAAGGTCGACGACCTGGCCTTCGGTGGCGATGACGCGCTTGATGATCGTGACGCCACTGCCGTCGGGATCCTCGAAGGTGACGATGTCGCCGGGCACGGGATCGCGCCACTTGAGGGTGACCTTCTCCCCCACCAGCCGGTCTCCCAGCTGGATCGTCTCAAGCATCGAGCCAGATGGGACGGCATAGGTCTCGGCGATGAACAGTCGGATGATCAGCGCCATGGCGAGCGCCATGACAATCGTGGCCAGAAGCTCGAACCAAGCGGAGGGCGAGCGCACGTCCTCGATGTAGTCGAAATCGAAATCGTCCATCTAGCAGCCCTCCTCGCTCTGCTCCCTGCTGTCAATGACGTCCTGCGCCAGTCGTCGTTCGCTCTCCGAGAGGTTTGCGCCATCAAGCAGGTCGGGTCGCATGAGCGCGGTTCGCCTGATGGCATTCTCCCTGCGCCAGCGGTCGATGGCACCGTGGTCGCCGGAGAGCAGGATCTCAGGGACCTCCATGCCGTCATAGCTGGCCGGGCGCGTGTACTGCTCATACTCCAGAAGGCTTCCGGCAAACGACTCGTCGACAGGGCTCTGGGCATCCCCCAGCGCTCCTGGCAGCAGGCGAACGACCGCATCGGTGACGATCATCGCGGCGAGCTCGCCACCGGTAAGTACGTAGTCGCCAAGGGATATGACCTCGTCGGCCAGGCTGTAGACGCGCTCGTCCATGCCCTCGTAGCGCCCACACACGAACATGATGCGCTCGCAGCCGGCGAGGCGCTCGGCATCACGCTGGGTGAAGGGCTTGCCACACGGCGAGAAGAAGACGACGTGCGGCCTCGGCTCCGCCATGTCGCTCACGGCCTCCACGGCCTCGAAGATGGGCTCGGGCTTCATGAGCATGCCCTGCCCACCACCAAAGGGCGCATCGTCTACCGTGCGGTGGCGATCGTGCGTCCACGTACGGAGGTCATGCGCATGGAACTCGAAGATGCCGCGCGCCTTCGCGCGACCGAGGATTGAGGCGGAAACGTAGCTGTCGAACACCGACGGTATGACCGATATGGCATCGAAGCGCATGTGATCACGACCTCTCGGCATCCACGGTGCCCACAGGCACCCTTACCAGTATGTCCCCCTCGGTGGGGAGCTCCTCGACTATCTCCGGGACCGCCGGGACGAGCACCTCGCCGTAGCGTCCCTCGATGACCCACACGTCATGGACTTGACCCACCAGAACCTCGGTGATCTCTCCCAGGTCGCCATAGACCGCGTCGCAGACCTGACGCCCCAACAGGGCATCGAGGTCATGGATCTCGTAACCCTCGGGAAGGTCGTCGACGTTGGCGAGGATCGTGCAACCGACGAGCTCTTCGGCATCGGCGATGCAGCTGCTGCCGGAAAGCCCCACGAGCGCGCCCGTACCGCCACCTGACGTGACGGATACGACCTTGTGCCAGCGATCACGCTTGAGCGGAGGCGGCACGCAGGCGACTCTCATGCCCTCATGCAGCATAAGGGGAAGGCCGTGAACGGGAACCGTCACGACCTCCCCCCTCTTTCCGTGTGGCTTCTCCACACGGGCTATGGCTCGGTAGTGCGCGCGCAAGCTCTTAGCCCAGGACCTCGACCTCAACAGAGGTCCCCACGCGGGAGCCGAGCGCACGGGCAAGCGTGCGGATGGCCTTGATCGTACGTCCACGACGCCCGATGATGCGACCGGCATCCTCCTCGGCGCAGCTCACCTCGATGAGCGCGCCCTCGGGTCCATCGGTCACATCGAGCGAGACGGCGTCATCGTTACTGACCAGCCCGCACACGATGTACTCGACAAGGTCGGCGACCTTGTCGGAAGGCATCTCCATGCCAGTGGCAGTCTCCTCGATGGGCTCGATCGTCTCGTTGGCCACTGAAACCTACTCCTCAGAACCGGCGGCCTTCGCGGCGGCCTTCTTGGAGAGCTTCTGCTTCTTCTCGGGAGCAGGGGTGCCCTCGCGTGCGACATCGATGAGATGCGACACGGCATTGGTGGGCTGGGCGCCCTTGGCGATCCACTCGTCGATCTTCTCGAGATCGAGGTCGATGACCTTGGGGTTGGCTACGGGGTTGTAGCGACCGACCAGCTCGATGTAACGACCGTCGCGCGGCATGCGGCCATCAGCGACGACGACACGGTAGAACGGACGCTTCTTGGCACCGTGACGGGCCAGGCGAATCTTGACTGCCAATGAAAACTCCTCCAGACAGGCGGCGCACGTGGATGATGGGTTGACCGCGCCGCAGGGCCACAAACGAACCTATATGATACGACTCTAGGGGACAGGTGCAAGGTGCAGTTTTTGTGAACAACGGTGCATTTGACAGTTTTGTCAACCTTTGGGGGTTTCGCTTCAGCTCCCTTTAAGGAGCAGGCTATACGATGCTTGTACACCGTAAAGCATAAGGAGCTTGCATGAACGTTCTGGTCATAGAGGACGAGCAGAATCTCGCCCATGCCATCTGCCGCATCCTTGAGGACGCCGGCTACAACGCCGAGGCGTGCTATGACGGCAAAAGCGGTCTCATCTCTGCGGAGAGCGGACTATACGACGCCATCGTGCTCGATGTCATGTTACCTGGGCTCTCTGGCTTC
>CAMYZR010000179.1 GCA_947303905.1 uncultured Atopobiaceae bacterium | reverse complement strand
CCGACTCTGATGCCTGGAGGCAGCTGCAGAAGCAGGCCATGGAGGCCGACTTCGGCTGGGACGTCCGCGCCGAGGAGTACATGGACATCTATCACGACCTGCATCCCGAGATCATCCGCTGGCAGAAGAAGAAGGCGTAACGGCCCATCTGCACGGATCATTCGAGTTGCCTGCGAGGCCCCGCTTAGGCGGGGCCTCGTTTTGTGCATGGGACAAGGGGGTAGTTCTCTTTGTCCCAGCTCCCTTTGCCTCAAAACGAGCCCGAACCTTGCGTGTTGACTGCCCTTCAGGCGTGCCGCAAAGCGGCATCTGGGCTATCATGAAAAGACTTTGCGTCGCATTTGGGGGAAAGGCTACAGCAATGAGAGCAAAGCATGTCACGTTTGACCGTGCCTACCGTACGCCCTTCGGCGCCTTGCCGCTGGGTGAGTCGGCCACGCTTTCCATTGACGTCTGGGACGAGCCCGAGGCCTCGGCAGAGCTTCATCTGTGGGTCGAGGACGAGGCGGAGGAGAACGGCGGACACGAGAAGCTCGTTCCCATGGAGCGTTCGTCTGAGCCGGTGCCGGATGGCGGCATTCGCTTCACCGTCTCGTATGCGCCTAAGAAGGCCGATGTCCTGTGGTATTCGTTCAACGTCACGGCGGCCAACGGGGACGTCTGGCGTTACGGCGCTCGCGAGGGCAGCCAGGTGGGTGAAGGCGCCTTTGCCTATGGCGTGCCACCTTCGTTCCAGATCACCGTGTACGACCGCAAGCGCGAGGTGCTTCCCACCTGGTACAAGGATGCGATCGTCTACCAGATCTTCCCAGACCGCTTCGCGCGCGACGAGAACTGGCGCGAGCGTGCCGAGGCCTCGATTGACCAGGACCGCAAGGGCATTCCGCGCAGGATCGTCGACGACTGGAACACCTATCCTCGCTACGACCGTCGTCCCAATGGCGACATCGGCAGCTGGGACATGTACGGCGGCTCGCTTGAGGGCATCCGTGGCAAGCTCGACTACCTCGAGAGCATGGGCATCACCGCGCTCTACCTCAACCCGATCTTTGTCGCGCAGTCCAACCATCGTTACGATACGGCGGACTACCTGCAGATCGATCCGATGCTCGGAACCAAGGAGGACTTCGAGCGCCTCTGATTTCGATAATCCTGGATGGCGTTTTTAACCACACCGGACGTGACTCCCGCTACTTCAACTACTTTGGCAACTATCCTGAAGAGGGCGCCTACCAGGGCGAGGACTCACCCTATCGCAGCTGGTAC
This sequence comes from uncultured Atopobiaceae bacterium, assembly GCA_947303905.1. Classification (GTDB taxonomy): domain Bacteria; phylum Actinomycetota; class Coriobacteriia; order Coriobacteriales; family Atopobiaceae; genus UBA1367. The sequence continues at coordinate 3,171 of CAMYZR010000179.1, read as the reverse complement.
ACCTTCAACGAGGACGGCACCTACGCCGGCTGGTGGGGCAACCCCGACCTGCCCGAGGTCAACGAGAACGACCCTGCCTATCGCGAGTTCATCTGCGGCGAGAATGGCGTCGTGCGCTCGTGGCTGCGTGCCGGCGCCCGCGGTTGGCGCCTCGACGTGGCCGACGAGCTGCCCGATGACTTCATCTGCGACATCAAGGCGGCCGCGCTGGCCGAGAAGCCCGATGCGCTGCTCATCGGCGAGGTCTGGGAGGATGCCACCAACAAGCACGCCTATGGCAAGCTGCGCAAGTACTTCCAGGGCGACGAGCTCGACGGTACCATGAACTACCCGCTGCGCCATGCCATCCTCGACTTCCTGACGCTGCGCACCACCGCGAGCGAGTGCGTCGACCTGATGCAGCAGCTCTGCGAGAACTATCCCGCCGAGCCGTTCCTGAGCTGCCTCAACCTGCTCGGTAGCCACGACCGCATCCGCCTGCTCACCATCCTGGGTGACTCTCCGCATCGCTCCAGCCTTTCGGAGGACGAGCGCTACAGCTACCGTCTCCCCGAGGGCAAGAAGAGCCTGGCGGTCAGCCGCCTGTGGGCCGCCACGCTGCTGCAGATGACTCTGCCGGGCGTGCCCTGCGTGTACTACGGCGACGAAGCGGGCCTCGAGGGCTACGCGGACCCGTACTGCCGCGCGCCGTATCCCTGGGACGACATCGACGTCAACTGCCGCACCATCTATCGCAACGCGATTGCCATCCGCAAGGCGGCAAGCCCGCTGGCCAACGGCAACTTCGAGCCGTTCGCCGTGGGTGACGACGTTCTGGGCTTCTGGCGCGTGGGCGGCAACGCGGGCGACGACACCGTGTGCTGCATCCTGGTCAACCGCAGCCTCTCCAACTCGCACGTCGTGAGCGTGCCCGTGTGCGGCGAGGTCGTCGACGACGTCGTGAGCGGCCGCGAGGTCAAGATCATCGACGCCCAGCGCGGCACCGCCAACAGCGCCGCCGTGCCCAAGTGCTGTGCCAACGACCCTGCCCACGATGCCGAGGTCTTCCTCTGGCCGCTGGGCACCGCCGTCATCTACTTCCACGACAAGAAGCGCCTGCAGACTCCCATGGACCATGCGATGGGCGTCGTCGCACACATCACGAGCGTGCCCAACGAGGTGGAGAACCTCTCCACGCCCCTGAAGGGCGACAAGGTCAACCGTCCGGGCACCCTGGGTGCGCCGGCCAAGCGCTTTGTTGACTATCTGGCCGCAGCTGGCCAGCGCTACTGGCAGGTGCTGCCGGTCAACCCCACCGACGAGTTCGGCTCGCCCTATGCCGGCCTCTCGGCCTTCGCGGGCAACCCCATGCTGGTGGAGGGCCTCGCCGGCTCCGAGGGCATCGACGGCGAGGGCCTCGCAGAGCTGGCCGCTCGTCCCGACACCCCCGAGTACCTCGCCTTTGTCGAGAAGAACCGCTCCTGGCTCATCCCCTACGCCACCTTCCGTGCCATCAAGGCCCAGCGAGAGGGGCAGGCGTGGCAGACCTGGCCCGAGGAGCTGCGCGAGTACAGTCCCGAGCTCGCCGAGCTTCCCGAGCTCGCCGAGAGCATCCGCCTCGAGTGCCAGATCCAGTGGGAGTTCCAGCGCCAGTGGGACGAGCTGCACGAGTACGCGGCGTCCAAGGGTGTCAAGCTCATCGGCGACCTGCCCATGTACGTGAGCGCCGACTCCTCCGACGTGTGGGGCGAGCGCGAGCTGTTCTGCCTGGACGAGACCGGCAAGCCAAGCAAGCTGGCAGGCGCTCCGCCCGATCCCTTCGCGGCGGAGGGCCAGCTGTGGGGTAACCCCACCTACGACTGGTCGCACATGCGCGCCACTGGCTACGACTGGTGGATGCGCCGCCTGGGCCGCATGTTCGAGCTCTACGACTACGTGCGCCTCGACCACTTCCTGGGCTTCTCGAGCTACTACGTCATCCCGCAGGGCAAGAGTGCGGTGGAAGGCGCCTGGCACTTCGGCCCTGGCATCGAGCTGTTCCGCACGGCGTACAACAAGTTCGGCTCGCTGCCGGTCATCGCCGAGGACCTGGGCGTCATCACGCCGGCCGTTCGCGCGCTGGTCGCCAGCACGGGCTTCCCGGGCATGGACGTGGTGCAGTTCTTTGACGGCGACGTCCGCGAGGGCTACAAGCCCGCGCCGGGAAAGATGGCCTACAGCGGAACGCATGACACCCAGACCCTGCTCGGCTGGTGCGAGCAGCACTTCTTTGGTGGCGACCCAGCCAATGCGATGGGCGACGAGCGCGCCGTGCGCCTGGCCGACGACCTGATGCGAAAGACGCTGGGGAGCACGGCGACGGTGGCCATGGTGCCGCTCCAGGACGTGCTCGGGCTCGACGACGCCTCGCGCATGAACGTGCCGGGCGTGAGCGAGGGCAACTGGAGCTGGCAGGCCACGAGCGAGCAGCTCGAGGCCTCGCAGGAGCGCCTGCGCAGGCTTGCGGAGGAGTCCCACCGGTTGGTGTAGGCTCTTCGCACAACGACGACCTGAGGGCGGCCCGATGCGCAGACGACGTGTCGGGCCGCCTCGTGTGTGCGCACGAGCAGCCGCTCGTCCTGGCAATCCGCCCTCAGTAGTTGCATGTTTTGGCGATACTTCAAACGCCTTTCTCCTCAGCGCCTTGCATGAAGTACCATGAAGCACGTACGACGATGGCGCCGTCAGACGCCTATAAGGAGCGGATAGATGAGCATTGCCATAACGAGCGTGCGCCGGCTGCGCGAGGGTCTGATAGCCGAGGTTCGCCTGAGCGAGGACGCCACCGACTGTACGCTGGTGGCGCGTGCAGCCACGACTGATGGTACCGAGCTGCCGGTGCGCGCGGTGCACGGTGGCGAGGAGGGCGAGTGGAGCTGCACCCTCTCGGCACTGACCATAACGCAGGTGCTCAATCTCTCGGCCGTCTCGTGGGAGGGCACGACCGTCGAGGAGCGCACGCTCAAGCTCAATCCTCTGGCGACGCGCATGCCCCTGCCCATGGACGTGCTCAGACGGCCGCGCCATGCGGGGCCGCAGACGCTCGACACGCGCAAGGCGATGGACGAGTGGCACGTGACGGTCGATCGCCTGATGGCCATCCAGGACGGCATGGACATCTGTCACGGCCACGCCACGGTGGTCGGCGCGGGA
>CAMYZR010000178.1 GCA_947303905.1 uncultured Atopobiaceae bacterium | reverse complement strand
TGTCCCGTAAGGGGAGGGCGGTCCCTTTATAGAACCCGGAGATGTCTGCTGCACGCTGCATGGGATGACCAACTATCACATGCAATCAGACGGTATCCGCATCACAAAACCTGCATCTATGTCCATCTTGAGATACCACCGCGTTTGCGCAGCTCGGAACCATCACTTGTGGCCACTTGTGGCCAGCTTGTGGCCAAAGCTAAAGAAAAAGGTCAGGGGAATTATTCCCCTGACCTGCGATTTCATGGTCGGGACGACTGGATTCGAACCAGCGGCCTCACGGTCCCGAACCGTGCGCGCTACCAAACTGCGCCACGTCCCGACATAGTGCCGTATGTCAACTCTCCGGAGGGCACGTCTCCGGTGTCTCCGAACGACCGTCTGCGAACTCCAGTCGACCGTCCATCGACGCCCAGCGAATCGGATGAGCGGCAGTTGCCGCAGGCCCGTTCCGCGCGGGTTTGTGGCCACTTTTGTGGCCACGCCGTGGCCCGCTTGTGGCCACAAACTCTCCAACGAGCCGTTTACCTGCGACTCATCGGCTTTTGGGAATTAGGTAGTGAAACTGCGTTCCCTAGCTCCCGAACCGAGCGCTCTACCAAGCTGAGCCACGTCCCGTTGCGACCGATAATTCTAGCAGAACTGTGACCCCGCGCCAACCGTCGTTGTGGCGTTTGCCCACCAATTTCTCGTTTCCTGCGCATCTCTGGCAACGCGCCTCGCGCAATCGTCACTCTCGCAGAGCGCAAACACGCAACTCCCCGATCCGCTGAGCAGCGCCGCACGCACGCCCGGCTGCTGCTCCAGCCACACGCGCACCTCTGCCGTCACCGGCACCAGACGATTGGCCGCAGGCTCCAGGTTGTTGTACAGGTGCTCCACCACGCCGTTCACGTCGCTCGCACGAAGCGCCGCGCACATGTTCTCCGGGCTCGGCGGGCAGATGGGCTCCTCGTCAAACGCGCGATACGCCTCCACCGTCGATACGCCCGCATCGGGTCGCACGAGCGCCACCGGCACGCCACCCAGCTCGGGGAACGTCTCCACAAGCACGTCGCCCGCACCCGTCAGGTACGCCGGCGCCATCGTCAGGAAGAACGCCACGTCCGCGCCGATGGAGCGAGCCACCGTGACGACGCGCTCATCAAGCGGATCGACATCCCACAGCTGGCACAAGCCCAGCAGCGCGGACGCCGCGTCGGACGAAGCCCCGCCGAGGCCCGCCTGTGACGGCACGTGCTTTTCCACGTGAATGGCGTAGCCCTCGCCACGCCCAAACGCCGCGCACAGCGCTCGCGCGGCACGAAAAACGGTGTTCCTCTCGGGAGGAACACCGCAATCATCACTCATGGTAAGTGTCAGCGCATCCGCCGTCCGAATGCGCACAATGTCGCTGAGCCCCACGCCGATCATCACCGAGTCTGCGCGGTGGTATCCGCGCTCATCACGCCCTGGGTGGATGCCCAAATGGAGGTTCAGCTTGGCTGGTGCCAGGATTTCGATGCTCTTGGTAGCCATGCTGACCCGGCGCCAGGCGCCTACTCCTCCACCGTGAAGTCGAGAATGCGCTCGCCGGTATCGGTGTCGTAGATCTCCACCGTGCCCGTGAGCACGTCGACGTACTGGTACGACTGGCGAGCCCTGCGTCCGCGACGCTCCTCGACCTCAACGACAAAGAGCTGCGGATGCACGGCGATCAGGGTACCGGCGCGCTCGACGATGCGCGAGCGACCCATGTTTGCACGAACCTTGATGCGCGTGCCTGCCATGGCACCCAGCTCATCGCGAATGACATCGATCCTGTTGACGGGCGGAATCTCAGTCTCCATCTGACCTCCTGCTCGGGCTGCTCCGAAGGCACAGAACGAACCCGAATTGTATGTGTAGCTTTTCTACTTTACTACGTGAAGCGTTCGTTCACGAAAGGTTGACAGTCTGTACACGCCGAACTGCGGAAAGGCGCTACACTGCCTGTGTGACACAGCCAACAGAAAGGACCTCCCATGAACCAGCAACGCGTGGACCGCGTGCTTGCCAGACTTGGCGAGAAGGGCCTCGGGCAGGCAATCATCTGCGACCCCCTGTCCATCTGGTACCTCAGCGGCTACTACACCGAGCCCTACGAGCGCTTCTTTGCGCTGGTGCTGTCTGCGCGGAGCGGCCATGCGCAGGCGACGCTCTTCTGCAACCGCCTCTTCCCGGACGCAAGCAGCTGCTGCGACGACGTCGTGACCTTTGCGGACACCGATGACCCCCTGCCGCTGGTGGCGGCAGCCTGCGACCCCACCGTCGCGCTTGGGGTGGACAAGGACCTCGCGGCACGCTGGCTGCTGCCCCTCATGGATGCGGGCGCCGCCTCCGGCTTCGTACTGGCCTCCGACGTTGTTGACGGAGTGCGCTCGATCAAGGACGAGGACGAGAAGGACCTCATGCGCGAGGCAAGTCGCATCAACGACGAGGCCATGAAGTGGCTTGCCGCGCAGGTGCGCGAAGGCGTGACCGAAGAGGAGATTGCCTCGGGGCTGCTCGGCGAGTACCGTCGTCTCGGCGCCCAGGACCACTCCTTCACACCCATCGTGAGCTTTGGCGCCAACGCAGCCGACCCGCACCACGAGCCCGACGGGACCGTCTTCCACAAGGGCGACATGGTGCTCTTTGACGTGGGCTGCAAGTACCACTGGTACTGCTCGGACATGACCCGCACCTTCTTTACGGCCGAGCCCACCGACCACCAACGCGAGGTCTACGAGACAGTACGCCGCGCGAACGAGGCGGCCGAGGCCATCGTGCGACCGGGCGTGACCTTTGCCGAGATTGACCTCACCGCACGCCGCATCATCGAGGACGCCGGCTACGGTCAGTACTTCACTCACCGCCTCGGCCACCAGATCGGTCTGGTGGACCACGAGCCCGGCGACGTCAGCGCCACCCACGACGAGCCCGTGCAGGTGGGGCAGATCTTCTCAATCGAGCCGGGCATCTACATCGAGGGTGACGTGGGCGTACGCATCGAGGACCTGGTAATCGTCACCGAGGACGGCTGCGAGGTGCTCAACCACTACCCCCACGACGTGCGCGTGCTCGAGGTGTGACAGCGACCCCATTGCCTTATTGTCTTACGGGTTAGGCACCGAGCTTGGCCACCAAGTCGTCCAAGGCGCGACGACGGTGGCTGATGGCGTTCTTCTCCTCGGGAACGAGCTCGGCCATGCGCTTGCCGGGGATGTCCGCGAGGTCGAACAGCGGGTCGTAGCCAAAGCCGTTGGTGCCGCGTAGGTCGTGGGCAATCGTGCCCTCGCAGTCGCCATTGCCAGCAAGAATCTCCTCGCCGTCCTCGTCGCGCGAGACGAGCACCACCGTGGAGTGGAAGCGTGCGGTGCGCTCAGCATCGGGCACGTCCGCCATCTGCATGAGGAGCTTCTCGTTGTTGGCCGCATCGTTGCCGTGCTCGCCGGCCCAGCGCGCGGAGTGAATGCCGGGGTCCCCGCCGAGCGCGTCCACGCAGAGGCCGGAGTCGTCAGCCACGGCCATGGCCAGACCGGTCTCGTCCAGCGCCGCCTGAGCCTTGATCAGCGCGTTGTCGTAGAAGGTCTCGCCGTCCTCCACCGGATCGGCGAAGTCACCGAGGTCGCCCAGCGCCACAAAGCGGAAGCCCTCCATGACCTGCCCGAGAATCGCCTCGATCTCGGTCAGCTTGTGCGCGTTGCCCGTGGCCACGACCACGGTGCGTGCGGGATCGAGCATGCTGATATCGATGAGTGCCATCGTGTTCCTCCTCTTTCTTACGGCAGCAAGCCACCGCGAATCTCTATCGTGCCACGGCCTCCGCCTGCAAGCGGATGAGCTCGGCGATGCCCGCCTGCCCCAGGTCGAGCAGGGCGCCCAGCTGGTCGCGGTCAAAGGGCGTCTTCTCGCCCGTGCCCTGCACCTCGATGATGCGACCGTCGGCCGTGCCGACCAGGTTCATGTCCACCTGCGCATGGCTGTCCTCGGGATAGTCGAGGTCGAGCATCAAGAGGCCGTCCACCTCGCCCATCGAGACCGCAGCCACCTGCCCGGTGATGGGCATGCGGTGGATGCGGTCGCGGTCGACCCAGCTGCGCAGGGCCTCGTGCAGAGCCACCCAAGCGCCCGTGATGGAGGCGGTGCGCGTGCCACCGTCGGCCTGGATCACGTCGCAGTCGCAGGTGACGGTGAGCTCGCCGAGCTTGCGCAGGTCCACGACGGTGCGCAGGCTGCGGCCGATGAGCCGCTCGATCTCCATCGAGCGCGAGGGCAAGCATGCCTGGCGCATCTCGGGTGGGCAGATCGAGCGCATGGTGGTGCAGACCGACTGGGAGAACGACGAGGCCATCGCCTACTTCCAGCACCGCCTCGACCGCATGGGCATCGATGCGAGCCTCGCCAAGATGGGCTGCTCCAACGGCGACGAGGTCCGCATCCTGG
>CAMYZR010000177.1 GCA_947303905.1 uncultured Atopobiaceae bacterium | reverse complement strand
CCCTATTTGCTACGGCACGGGAGATAATGGGGAGTGGGTACCAACATAGCTGCAGTCGGAAAGGAGTCTGCCATGTGCACGGGAATTCGCTTTACGGACGGGTGGGGCAACATGTACTTTGGGCGAAATCTGGATTGGAGCTGCGGTTACGGCGAGCACGTGGTTATCACTCCGACAGGTTGGAGGCCCAATTCTCCCTTTGGCGCCATCGATGCAATCGGCCGGCCCGTCTATGGCATGGGCATCGTGGCCGAGAACACCCCTTTGTACTTTGACTGCGCGAACGACGCGGGTCTCGCCGTTGCTGGGTTGAACTTCCCTGGCTACGCACAGTACGAGACCGCGCCGGTGCAGGGCAAAACCAACGTGTGTGCTTGGGAGTTCCCCCTGTGGGTGGTCGCCAACTTTAAGACGGTGGATGAAGTGGAAGCCGCTCTTGTGGAGACGGTCATCGTGGACAAGCCCATCAACGATCAGTACCCGTCCTCTTTGCTGCATTGGATCATCGGCGACGCCGGGCGCAGCATCGTGGTGGAGTACACGGCTCAGGGAATGCAGGTCTTCGAGAACCACCTTGATGTCTTGGCCAACCAGCCGGGCTTTGCCTATCATGCGGAGAACGTTCGAAGCTACATAGGTTGCTCACCCGAAGTCGAAGGCCCCGTCTTCTGGCGTTCTGCCGAGCTCTCCGCCTACGGCACTGGAAGCGGCATGCGCGGAATCCCCGGCGACTGCTATTCTCCTTCGCGCTTCGTGCGCGCCGCATACCACAACGCCTTCTATCCGCAAAAGGACACCGAAGCCGAGAACGTGTCGCGCCTGTTCCACACGCTTGGAAGCGTTGCGATGATTGATGGCGCATCCAAGATGCTCGATGGCGCCTACGAGATAACCGTCTACACCGGCGGTGTTTCCACGCGCACGAACACCTACTACTACAGCACCTACGACAACCCTACCATCAGGAGCGTGGCGCTTTCCGACTACGACACGTCGGGCACGGAGCTGGTGGAAGTGGGCTGACGTCGGCCAAAGGAACCGCGCGATATATCATATGCTACAAATAACCAACAATTTGAGGGAGGCACTCTTGTACGTTGACGTCAATGACGAGCAGCTGAAGGGCTTCGTGGCGAAGGTTGCCGAGAGCACGGGCAAGGAGGCGAGCTGGGTGCCCGAGCTCGGCTGCTACCAGCTCGACAGTGAGAGCTGGGGACCCTTTGTCGTAAAGATGCACCACTACTTCTTTATCGCACGCGACGATGCCGCAACGGCGGCCGACTTCGAGGCCTTCTCGCAGGCTTGTGTGGAGTGGGGGCTCAAGCACTACCACGGTCTTCCACGCGGGTTCCAGAAAGGCGTGGCGATCTATCCTGTGCTGCTGCAGGAGCAGCCCTCATCTGAGGTCATTGCCCTGACCAAGCGCAAGCCCGGCGCGCACTGGGCGGCCTTCGCACTGCCGTGCGCGGTGAGCCTTGCCACAGGTACCGTCGAGTACATGGAGAAGACGCCCGTCTGGGGCTTTGCGATGTGGAAGGGCGTCAGGAAGGCCGCAGACTCGGCTCTCGGCTGATGGTGTTGTTTGCCTAGCGCCTCTCTGGCTGTTTTGCCCCTTTTGCTCCCTGACCATGAGACGGGTTGGGAACCACGGCGTATTAATAGCGGGCACAAAAAACAGCCGAGGAGGACATGACATGAAAGACAACAACGCGAGCGCTCCCATGAAGGAGCAATACAAGACGATGGCCGACGGCGACCCAGTCGTGCTGTCAGAGAGCATGCTCGACGCAGTGTCCGGCGGAGAGCTTGACGATATGCAGAAGAACGACCTCTTCTTTGCGGCGAGAATGTTCAAAGGGATGTGTAACGACAGTATCGAACTGTTCTTTGAAATGGAGCGCGACCTCAACCTGAGCGAAGAGGCCATCGCCTACTGCAGGGAGATTTGGCCTAAGGCCTGATTCCTGTCTGAGAGAGCGTCTGACAACTGTGTGAGAGTCTTCGCGGTTTGGGGAGTATCCCCAAACCGCGAAGACTTTCTGGGGAATCCCTTCGGCTACGATAGGGACGTGAGAGCGTGTCCGTGCGGACGAAATAGCTGGAGCGAAGCGATGATCAGACTTGTGGATGTGGATGAGGGCAATTGGCTTGATGTCAGGGGCCTCTCGGTTGGCTCTGGTCAAGAGGGGTTTCTCGACAGCGCTGTGGGCATCCTCGCAAGGGGATATGTCTATCGCGCGTGCCGCGCAAGGGTGATAGGCATTGCAGATGATGACACGATCGTCGGCGTTGCCCTGGTGAGGGACTTGGATGAAGAACCTGCCTGCTACGACCTGCAGCAGTTCATGATCGATGCGCGCCATCAGGGGAGGGGTATCGGCACCCAGGCGCTGCGCCTGATCGTCGACGAGCTCGCGGCGGAGCGAAGGTATGACCACGTGGAGGTCTGCGTCAAGAGGGATGACGCTGCCGCCCTGCACGTCTACGAGAAGGCGGGCTTTGTGGACACCGGCTACGTTGACGACGACGCGCCGGATTGCCTGAACCTGGCGCTGGCCTTCGTATAGTCGGTGTTCTCATACTGGCTTGGATGGAAGTGAGCCCCGATGAGTGTCCCCACGATCCTGATAGAGATGGCTGTCTTTGCAGCCCTGTTTACCGTTGTCGTCTTCGCGTCATACGGAGGAGACAAGAAGCACAGTTCCGCCAGCATCCATAATTACCCGCCTGACATCCAAGAGGAATACTTCAAGACGCACGAGCGAATCGATGTCTCGTATCAATCGAAGGGCGTAGTGCTAGCAAAAAGCTTCGGGATCCTTCTGTTCACGTTGATTCTTTTCGCCTGCGCGTTGTTTGCGGGGGCCACGACCTTCTGGCAGGGCTTTGCTGTGGCCTTCGGGCTGATGGTATGGATTGGCCTGTACGATACGTGCTTCATCGACTGGGTGTTGTTCGCCAACCTCCCGATGTTTCGCCTGGAGGGTACCGAGCATATGGACCAGGCCTACCACCAGAAGTGGTTCCACCTGAAGGGGATGCTGTTTCCCGGTATCGTCTTCGCGCTGATTCCCGCGACTTTGGTAGGGCTTCTGGTGATGCTCGTTTGGTGAGGGGCGGGGGTGAGGGAGCCGATGTCTCAGTCTCGTTGGGGCGAGCGGCCAGCGGCGCCTCACGACTCTCGCTGTCTATAAGCCGGATTCTTGCAAGACGGGATGGTTCTCGGGGATGAGACCGACGAACTCGTCCCACTCACGGCAGGCCTGCTGATACGCGATGGCGCTCAGGGACGCATTGGGCCAGCTGCCGTTGGGATTGAAGGGGACGACGATACCATTGGGGTCGTCGCGCGAGACGCCGCCCACCACCGATCCTCCGGATACGTTCTCGAGCATGCCGTCGGGGAGAACGATTCCATTGAAGTCTGCCATTTTGGGTTCCTCTCCTGCTAGGGGCGTCCTCTGGACTGCTTACGATCTCTATTACCGCCCCGTGCGGCAGTCCGTCCCAGCTTTCGAGGAACTTTTGCGTACGCCCTTCCGCGAGGCGCGGACAAAAGCCTCCGTCCCGAATGTCCTTTTTGGCTAGGCTCTTGCCTCGCTGGCCTTGAGGGCGCTGTAGAGGAAGGTCTCGTTTTGCGCGCGCATGAGGGTGAGGTCCCAGACTACGGGCTCGGGGAGGTCGCGCTGCAAGAACTCGCTGATGAGCCTGATGTTGGCCCGTGCGTCGCACACGTCCCCCAGGTTGTCCTGGTGTGCCATCATGCCCTTTGCGATGTCCACGGCATCCGTGCCGAGGATGCTCTCGTTGAACTCCGCCACGTAGCGGGCACGCTTGGCACGTTTGCGCACGTCGTGCGTCTGCTCCTCGTCGGAGAGTCTGAGCACGGCGAGATCTGCCTTTACCGACTCGATCAGGGCGTCGAACCGCTTGCGGACCACACTCTGCGGGAGACCGTTCTTGACGTAACGCTTCTTCCATGCGATGTGCTTTGCCAGGTCCATGGCTCGCTCGAACGACTTTGTGACCTGCTTGGACGCAAGGATCTTGAGGAGCTTGGCGCGCTCTTCGGAGGCTTCCTGCTTGCAGAATGCAAGCAGTTCGGGGGAGGAGGCGGGGTTGGAGCGAGCCTGCTTCTCAAAGACATCCAGCTCGCGCTGCAGCGAGGTGTGCCTCACGATTTCTCGCAGGATGGCCTGGGTCTCGGCGTTTTGCTCACGGTTTTGCCACGGTTTGATGAACGCCAAGAAGCTGCGCAGAGTCCGAATGTTAGTGCGGAAGCGATGGATCGTCTCGATGTCCTCGGGGTCGGCGAAGAAGGCCTCGCGGCGATCCTCGATGATCTCGGCAGTTCTGGTGATCGTCTCCTGCAGGTGGACGAGCGTCTCCCAACGCGAGGCTACGGGTCCCTGGGCAAACCACAGGAGTCGGGCATGGTCCTGCGCGGCTGGGTTGTCCCGATCGTCCGCGTCAAC
>CAMYZR010000176.1 GCA_947303905.1 uncultured Atopobiaceae bacterium | reverse complement strand
GTGTCGTCGAGCAGTCGCGGCAGCTGGCTCATGTCCAGGCCGGACGCGAGCTGATTGAACTCTGCGATACGCGCACGTATCTGCTTGTCGGCCCCCTCTGGGCAGGGCAACTGGGGCGTCGGCTTCGTCACGTGAGACTCCATTGGGCATAGCAGCGTTTACCTGTCGTGACCACATTATCGTGCAATGACGCGCGTCGCACCAACTCTGCCCGGCACACCCGCTCCCACGGATTCGGCGTGCCACCGCTTGGGTAAGATAAGTTCATGCGAGCGGACGGGAGACCAACCATGAACATCCAGATATTCGGAACCAAGAAGTCCAGCGACACCCGCAAGGCGGAGCGCTGGTTCAAGGAGCGCCGCATCAAGTTCCAGTACGTCAACCTCGCCGAGAAGGAGATCTCCAAGGGAGAGCTGCGCTCGGTGGCACAGGCGGTTGGCGGACTCTCCGCACTCATCGACGAGAAGGCCAAGGACTCCTACGCCGTGGCCTTGCTGCAGCACACCCCCGAGAGCATGCTGCTCGACAAGCTCCTCGAGAACCAGCAGGTGCTGCGCCAGCCCATCGTACGCAACGGCCGTGCGGCAACCGTCGGCTATGCGCCTGACGTCTGGAAGGGTTGGGAGTAGCGCGCAGTCGGCCTCGTCACTCGGCTGTCGATGCCTCTGGGCTAGACACAGACCCACCGTTCGATTGGAGGACAGATGAACCGCCCGAACCATAGCGACCAGACGGAGCCCAAGCTCCGCACTCGCTCGTTGCTGCCCCTCGTCATCGCCGTGGTGACCGTGGTCATCGCAGCAGTTCTGCTCGTCCTCAACACCTGCCACGGGCCGGCATCGGAACCTCTCCCGAGCACACCCGCCGAAGAGACCAGCGCTTTCGACGACCAGGGCGAGGCGGAGGTCAGCCCCAGCGGCACCCGCGCGAACGGCCAGGACGAGCAGAACGACACCTCCGTCGGCTAGAAAGCGCGACGTCCCTTCACCCGACGACCACAAGCTGATGTGCTTCCTGTCGGGAACCGCCCGCTCTCGCGCTCGACGTGCTAGGGTAACCATGCGTTGTGACTGACGGATGATCGTGGTTCACCACGGTGGAGCAACGCCTGCATATGCCGACCGTCTGGGCAAGCCAATCTCATAAGGAGGGTGGCTTGCCTTTTCTGTTAGCGAGGCAAGCCCGAACCGTGAAAGGACGTACGATGCAAGACCTGATCGAGCTGCTCCGCAGCAACCCCTACCCCGGCCGTGGCCTCGTTGTCGGGCAGGGCGTGGTGTATTACTGGATCATGGGCCGCAGCTTCAACAGCCGCAACCGCATCTTTGTGGAGACCGAGGACGGCATTCGCACCGAGGCGCACCAGCCGGAGCTCGTCGAGGACCCGAGTCTCATCATCTATCACCCCGTGCGCACCATGGGCTCCGACCTCGTGGTGACCAACGGCGACCAGACCGACACCATCGTGGAGCAGGGCGACTTCATCAAGGGCTGCCTGCTGCGCGAGTTCGAGCCCGACGACCCCAACTTCACCCCGCGCATCTCCGCCATCCTGCACGAGGACGGTGCCTTCGAGCTCTCCATCCTCAAGCATCAGGACTCCGGCCGCTGCCTGCGCGAGTTCTTCTGCTACGAGGGCGCCGACGAGGGCGTGGGCTACTTCCTGTCCACCTATGACGGCGACGGCAACCCGCTGCCCACCTTCACCGGCGAGCCCATCGAGGTCAAGCTGCCCACGCCGGACGAGGTCTGGGACGCCCTCAACGAGGACAACAAGATCAGCCTCTACACCAACGTCGCTGGCGACGTGAAGATCTACAACAAGCACCTGGGCGACTAGCGCCCCCAATGGTCGCTCCCTTCTATAGACAGGAGTATGAAATGAACGAGCTCGAGCTCAAGTACGGCATGAACCCCAACCAGAAGCCCGCCCGCATCTTCATGAAGGACGGCTCCGACCTGCCCGTCACCGTCCTGCAGGGCAAGCCCGGCTTCATCAACTTCCTCGACGCACTCAACAGCTGGCAGCTGGTGCGCGACCTCAAGGAGGCCACCGGCCTTCCCTGCGCCGCGTCCTTCAAGCACGTCAGCCCCGCCGGCGCCGCCGTGGGCACCCCGCTCTCCGACGTCGACCGCCAGATCTACTTCGTGCCCGACACCCTGGCTGACCCCTCCCCCATCGCCTGCGCCTACATCCGCGCTCGCGGCGCCGACCGCATGAGCTCCTACGGTGACTGGGCCGCCCTCTCCGACATCTGCGACGCCGACACCGCCACCTACCTCAAGCCCGAGGTCTCCGATGGCATCATCGCCCCCGGCTACACCGAGGAGGCCCTCGCCATCCTCGCGCAGAAGAAGGGCGGCAACTATAACGTCGTGCAGATCGACCCCAACTACGAGTGCGCGCCTGTCGAGACCAAGGACGTCTTCGGCATCACCTTCGAGCAGGGCCACAACTTCTATAAGGTTGACGCCGAGCTGGTCAGCAACTTCGTGACCGAGCGCAAGGACGTGCCCGAGAGCGCCATCCGCGACATGATCATCTCGCTCATCACCCTCAAGTACACGCAGTCCAACTCCGTGTGCTACGTCAAGGACGGCCAGGCCATCGGCGTCGGCGCCGGCCAGCAGAGCCGCGTGCACTGCACCCGCCTCGCCGGCAACAAGGCTGACACCTGGTACCTGCGCCAGCACCCGAAGGTGCTCGGCCTGCAGTTTGTCGAGGGCATCCGCCGCGCCAACCGCGACAACGCCATCGACGTCTACATTGGCGAGGAGTGCGACGACGTCCTGCGCGACGGCGAGTGGCAGAAGTGGTTCGCCGTGCGCCCCGAGCCCCTCACCCGCGAGGAGAAGGCCGAGTGGATCGCCACGCAGACCGGCGTGACCGTGGGTTCCGACGCGTTCTTCCCCTTCGGCGACAACGTCGAGCGCGCCCACAAGTCCGGCGTCGAGTTCATCGCCGAGCCCGGCGGCTCCATCCGCGACGACAACGTGATCGAGACGGCGGACAAGTACGGCATCGCGATGTGCTTCACCGGCATGAGGCTCTTCCACCACTAAAAAGCGGTCCCAAACCTAGGTTGTACTTGACCGGGTACCTCAAACTCGAAAATCTGAAAACGAATCCAGCGGTTTTGTTCTCAGTCAAGCGAGTTTGAGGTACCCGGTAATCTATACCGGCCGGGCTAGAGGTAGCGGCCCGTCACGCTCTCAGGGCAGGCGGCGACATCCTCGGGCGTGCCCGCACACACGATGCGGCCGCCCTGCACGCCACCGCCCGGACCCATGTCGATCACCCAATCGGCGTTTGCGATCATGTCCAGGTCATGCTCGATGACCACCACCGTGGCCCCGTTGGCCACCAGTCCCTGCAGCACGCCGAGCAGCACCTCCACATCCAGCGGATGCAGGCCGATCGTGGGCTCGTCGAAGACGAACAGCGCGTCGTCCTGACGCTTGCCCACCTCTCCCGCGAGCTTGAGGCGCTGCGCCTCGCCGCCCGAGAGCGCGGGCGTCGCCTCGCCCAGCGTGAGGTAGCCCAGGCCCAGGTCGTGCAGAATCTGCAGCTTGGCGCGGGCCTTGCGCAGCGTCCCCACGCGCTCGAGCGCCTCGTCCACGGTGAGCTCCATCAGCTCGGGCAAGCTCACGTAGCCCAGCTTCTCTCCCCCTTTGCCGCGGCTCGTATGCCGGCGCACCTTCCATGCCTCAGGCGCGTAGCGCGACCCGCCGCAGTCCGGGCAGGCAATCTCCACGTCGGGCAGAAACTGCACGTCAAGCTGTATGGAGCCCGTCCCGTCGCAGGTCGGGCAGCGAAGGCTTCCCGTGTTGTAGGAGAAGTCGCCCATCTTGAGACCGCGCTCCTTGGCGTCGGTGGTCGTGGCAAAGGCGCGCCGCAGGTCGTCGAGCACGCCGGAGTAGGTTGCCACCGTCGAGCGCACGTTGGCGCCAATGGGTGTCGCGTCGATGAGATGGACGCGACGGAGACCCTCCGCCTCGACCTCGCGCACGTGGGCTGGAAGCTTCTCCCCCGCCACCTGCGCCTTCAGCGCTGGGACCAGCCCCTCGAGCACGAGGGTCGTCTTCCCCGAGCCGCTCACGCCCGTGACGGCGCAGAGTCGCCCGCGCGGGAACCACGTCTCCAGCGGTTGCACCGTATGGATCTTGCCCGTCGAGAGGTGGATGGCCCCGCGCTCGAACATCTCCTCCGTACCGCAGCGCTCGCGCACGCGCACCTGGCGCTCGCCGGTGAGAAAGCCGCCGATGCGCGAACCAGGCGTACGCGCGACCTCGTCCACCGTGCCTTGCGCGATGACCGTCCCGCCCTCGGCGCCAGAGCCCGGGCCTATCTCCAGGAGATGGTCCGCCTCGCTCAGCAGGCGCACGTCGTGGTCGACCACCACGACGGAGTTCCCGTCTTCCACAAGGTCATCCATCACCCCGAGCAGACCGTCCACGTTGGAGGGGTGCAGGCCGATGGA
>CAMYZR010000175.1 GCA_947303905.1 uncultured Atopobiaceae bacterium | reverse complement strand
GACGCAGCGCGAGGGCTTGGGCTTCGTAACGCTGGAGCGTCCTTCGGGCACGCTGCTGCCGGCAACCGGAGTGTCAGGCGGTGGCGTCGTCTTGCTCGAGGACGCGGGCAACCTCGTCTCCAATGCGCTCTTCTTGCCCGACGGCAGCATGGCAGATGCCAGTGAGGTGCTCCTGCGTCTGGAGGCGGAGGTCATGGGCCTCGCCGATCGCTTCGACCACATGGTGGTCGTGGGCAACGAGGTGGGTTGCGAGGGACCTTCACCCTACGAGACGACGCGCATCTGGGTGCGACTGATGGGCTCGCTTGCCTGCCGGCTTGCTGCGCGCTGCGACACGGTGGTGGAGGTGGCCCGCGGGATCCCGCATGTGCTCAAGGGGAGGCTTCCATGAACGTGCTCAGGTCGATAGTGGCGGCCTTCTCGCTCTTCTCGGCCATACCGATGCCGCGCATAGAGTGGAACGGCTCCGCCACCCGCTACATGATGGCCGCCTTTCCCCTGGTGGGGGTTGTGATAGGCGCCCTCTTGCTGCTGTGGCGCGCGCTGTGCGCGGCGATGGGCTTTGGCCCCCTGCTCACGGCTGCGGGCTATACGCTCATACCCATCGCGCTCTCGGGCGGCATCCACATGGATGGCCTTGCGGACGTGATCGACGCGCAGTCGAGCCATGCCGAGCCTGCCCGCAAGCGCGAGATCCTCAAGGATCCGCACGTGGGAGCCTTTGCCATCATCGGGGTGTGCTGCTACCTGGTGGCGTATGTGGCTCTGGCCAGCGAGGTGAGCGGTCGGCTTATGGGCGTGCTCGCGTGTGTGCCGGTGGTGAGCCGCTGTCTGAGCGGGTTTGCCACGGTGTGCTTTAGGACCTCGAGCGGCAAGGGCATGCTCGCCTCCGAGCGCGGGTCGGCCGACCTGCGCGTGGTGCGCGTCTCGTTGGCTCTCGAGCTTGCCGCGGTGTCCGTGGCGCTGGTTGTGGCCAGCCCGCTCGTGGGCGTGGCGGTTCTGGTGACAGCGGTTGTCGCGCTCGCCTACGTCCGCTGGCTCGCGCAAAGCCAGTACGGAGGCATGAGCGGCGACCTCGCGGGGTACTTCTTGCAGCTCGCCGAGCTCTGCATGCTCGCGTGCATCGTCTTTGTGGGAAGGCTGGTATAGAGCGTGATTCTGGTTGTAGGCGGCATTGCGTCGGGAAAACGCAGCTACGTGCGCTCTCTTGGTTACGAGGATGCCCAGATGAGCGAGGCGCTATCCTCAGAGGCGCCCGTACAGCTCGCGCTTGAGGAGCAGCTGCGCAAGGGCCCGCTCACGGAGGATGGGCGGGAGGCCCTCGCACGCAAGCAGGTCGTGATCTGCTGTGAGGTTGGCCAGGGCGTGGTACCCATCGATGCGGGAGAGCGCGCGTGGCGCGAGCTCGTGGGAAGGACCTGTGCCGAGCTTGCGGCATGCTCCGAGCGGGTGGTGCGGCTCGTTTGCGGGATACCCACCGACCTGCTCGTCCGAGATGGCGGACAAGAGAGGAGAGACGGATGATGGGGCTTATGCACAAGAGGCGCGGGATTCGGAGACTGACGGCAAGGCTTGTTGCGCTCGCCCTTGCGTTCTTGCTGGTGGCGCCCTTGTGGCGACTGCGCAGGAGGTGCCTCTTGCCGGGGACGCGTTCGAGCATGCCATCGAGGTCCCGTTTGCCGACGGCACCTATCAGGTGGACGTGGCGATGGAGGGCGGTAGCGGCAGGGCGAGCATCACGTCGCCGACACGGCTCGTCGTGGAGGGCGGCCGCGCCGTGGCCGCCATCGAATGGTCGAGCCCCAACTATGACTACATGATCGTGGCGGACAGGCGCTACCTTCCCACCAACGACGAGGGCAACTCCATCTTCGAGATACCGGTGCTTGCACTCGACGAGCCCTTTGACGTGATTGGCGACACGACGGCCATGAGCGTGCCCCACGAGATCGACTACCAGCTCACCTTTGACTCCACGACCATCGTGCGCGAGACTGGCGGTGAGGGGGGCTTTGCCGGCAAGGCCCTGCCTGTGCTGGTGGCCGTTTGCGCGGCGGGTGCGATAGCCGCAGTGGTGCTCAGGAGGCGTTCGAGGTAATGGCGGGTGCGGCTCAGGGGTCTACAAAAGCGCGAATCACCTGCTTCGACTGGCTGCGCGGCATGGCCACCTTGGCGGTCGTCGTGCTGCACATGTTCAACAAGATCCTCACCGACCATCCGACGGCGGAGCTTGGGGTGCCCATGGTGCTCGCGTGGACCGAGCTCCAACTGCTGCTCACGCGCTGGGCAGTGCCGATCTTTCTCATGGTGACAGGAGCCTTGCTGCTCGATCCCAAGCGCCAGCTCGGTTGGCCCAAGCTCGGCCGCTACATCCTTCGCATGGTGGCGACGCTGGCCATCTTCTGTCCGGTGTATGCCTGCGTGAGCGCGAAGGCGATAAGCCTCGAGGCCATCGGCAAGGGTCTTACCGACCTGGTGACCCAGGGCTCGTGGGACCACCTGTGGTACCCCTATGCGCTCATCGGTGTCTACCTGCTGACGCCTATACTCTCCGCATATGTGCGCAGTACCTCTCAGCGCATGCAGCGCGACACCCTGCTGGTGCTTGCCATCCCCACGCTTCTGGTGCCGACGCTCAGGTCCGTCACGCATCTGGAGCTCGTGGACATCGGCTGGGTGGGGTTTCCTGTCTTCTACTACCTGCTGGGCTCGTACGTGCATCGCTACCTGCGCCTGGACCGCGTGACCGCCCTCGTGGGCCTCGGTGCGCTCGCACTTTGCGCCGTGGCGTGCGCCTCAATCATCTGCCTGCAGCTCTACTATCCCAAGTGGCTCATCGTGCCGCAGTGCCCGCTGGTGACGCTTTGGTCCGTGCTGGTCTTCGTCGCGGTGCGCTCGGCGGTCGGCCACAGGGAGCCTCCGCGGCTTCTCGCCTTTGCCTCGAGCCACAGCCTGTCCATCTACCTGCTGCATCCCATCGTCATGGTCGTGCTCTACCGGCGCCTGTGGTGGATGCCCTACGAGACGATGCCGCCCGTCATCTTCGAGATCGTGGTGCTGGCCATTGCCTACGGCGTGACCCTTCCCGCGGCTGCCCTGCTCAAGCGCATACCGGTGCTGCGCGACGTGCTGTAGGGGCTGGTTTATTCTTTTGCGGAGCTTCTGATCCGTTCGATTGAGCTGGATTCGAGCTGCTTGCACACCCCCTCGTCCCGAGTCCCATACCAGACAGCTTTCAAATACGAAGCAGTATGGTCTGACTGGCTGAAGATTGCGATGAGCCGAACGCTTTGCCCCATGACCTAGGTGTCAGAACTGCTGATATATGAAGGCTGCGGCGTTGTAGCCTGGCCCGTAGACGCCGAACACAAGGGCCACGGCTATGGCGACAAGGTAGATGGTCCAGCGTACAACCAGCGGGTATGTCGCTATGGCCTCCCTGAACGAGAACCCCTTCTCGTGCTGGTAATCCACAAAGAATAGAACCACGAGAGCAAGGATCAAGACGGTCCAGTTTGCCGTGTTGAGCCCTAGGTGCAGCAAGGACTTGTCTGTCAAGTACGAGAAGTCATACCAACCGATGAAGGATCGCCTAATCATCGAAAGGGCGGTCTTGAGAGAACGCGCGCGAGAGAAGTAGCGTCCAATCGAGCAGATGACAAAGGTTCTTACGATCTGGAAGAGCTTGAAGCCATTGCTGTCCTCTGCGATGCCCAGGCGCTGGCGCACGGCTGCGTATTGGTCCACCAACAATATGCCGAGTGAGATGAAGATGCTGTTCCACAGACCATAGGCAACATACTTCCAGCTTGACCCATGCCAGAATCCGACGAGCAGGTACACGATAAACATGGCGATGAAGGGAGGAATCTTCTTGCCCGCAGACGGCCCAAAAGTCGCACGTGCCCTCTTTCCTATGGACGCGAACAGCTTGGAGAGGTTGAGCGGATAGAAGACGTAATCACGCATCCACTGCCCCAGGGTAATGTGCCACCTGCGCCAGAAGTCCTCGACTGAAGTCGAGAAGTATGGCTGGTTGAAGTTCTCGTCCAGTTGGATGCCCAGTATCTGCGAGAAGCCTATCGAAATGTCCATACCACCCGAGAAGTCGGCATAGACCTGCAGGCCGTACCAGGCGCTTGCCAGGAAGAGCAGTGTTCCGTGGTAGTAACTCTGGTTGTCGAATATCTGGTCCACGGGGATGGCGAGGCGGTTGGCAATCACCAGCTTCTTGATGAATCCCCAGAGTATGCGCTGCGCACCAAAGCAGAGGCGGCGGTAGTCGAAGTCATGTCCCTCGTAGAGCTGCTTCGAAAGCCGGGCGTGGCGGGGGATGGGACCCTGCAGGATCTGGGGAAAGAAGCTCATGTACAGCATGAACCCGGGAAGATTGGTATCTGCCTTGGTCCAGACAGTGATGTCTTTCGAAGGCGTTCCCGCATTCCCCTGGGCATCCAGCCAGACCTTCTGTACGCCTACTTTCCCATCGTC
>CAMYZR010000174.1 GCA_947303905.1 uncultured Atopobiaceae bacterium | reverse complement strand
CTCATCGGACGCGGCATCGTGCGCTATTCCTCCGACGACATGGTGCGCGTGCGGGGTCTCAAGCTTGACGTGATCGCGCGCTTCATGCCAGAGAAGGATGGGCAGCCGGCCATTCACCGCGACGAGCTGCTGGTGTTCTGAGGGATGGACGGGGGCGCCTGATGGATTCGCAAGCACAAGGCAAGCCGCATCGATATGACAGCGAGGCCCCGTGGGGCGATTTGGCAAAGCTGGGGCAGAATCCCGCTCGCACCTATCGACTGGGCATCATGGGCGGCACCTTCGACCCCATCCACAACGGGCACCTGGTGGCAGCCGAGGCGGCCTTCGATAGGCTCGACCTCGACGTGGTCGTGTTCATGCCTGCCGGGAGCCCCGCGTTCAAGCAGGACAAGCAGGTGACCTCGAGCGAGGACCGCTACGCCATGACCCTGCTTGCCACGGCCGACAACCCGCACTTCGTGGCGAGCCGCTTCGAGGTGGACCGCGAGGGCATCACCTATACGGCGGAGACGCTCAGGCGCCTGAGGGCCATCTATCCCGACAACGTGGAGTTCTACTTCATCACGGGCGCTGATGCCATCGCCGAGGTGGTCACGTGGCGCGACGCGGCAACCATCGCCGAGCTTGCCCACCTGGTTGGCGCCACGAGACCCGGCTACGACCTGAACTGCGCGCAGCGCGCCTTCGACGACGCGCCGTACGAGTTCGACGTCACGTATCTGAGCATACCGGCGCTTGCCATCTCATCCAGCTACCTGCGCGAGCGCGTGAGCTCCGGCCAGAGCCTGCGCTACCTTACGCCCGATTCCGTGACGGGGTACATCCACAAGCACCACCTCTATGGTGCGCGTGGTTCCCGCTATGGCCAGATGAGGGGAGACGAGGATGCCCTTTGACAGGGACGGCCGGTGGTCGGCTCCGACAGCCAAGGTGAGCTACGGGAAGGCCGAGCGAAAGCTCGTCGAGCGCCTGGAGGCGGACCTACGCACGCATATGGAGGAGGAAAAGCCCAGACGCTACCAGCATTCGCTCTCGGTTGCCCTGACGGCCGAGCGCATGGCCGCCGCTTATGGCATCGACCCGTGCCTGGCGCGAGCTGCGGGCATCCTGCACGACTGGGACAAGGTGCTATCGCCCACAGAGCAGATAGCCCGGGCCCAGGAGCTCGGGGTCGACCTCGGGGTCGACCCGATGCTCGTGCAGCCGCTGCTCCATGGGATGACGGCGGCCCGGCACCTGCCGGAGCGCTACCCCGAGCTGCCTGACTGCATCTGGCAGGCCATAGACCGTCACACGATCGGCCATGCCGATATGACGCAGCTGGACATGGTGGTGTTCGTCGCGGACGGCATCGAGCCCCTGAGGCGTGATGTGCCAGCCATACATGAGGTGCGGGCACTCGTCGACGAGCGCGCCCCGCTGGAGGACGTCTACTGGACATCGTTCTATCATGGGGTCTCTTACGTGATTGATACCGAACGGTACCTGTATCCGGGGACCTTGGACATATACAATGAGCTTGCCCTGCGCCGTAGGGCAGTCAAGGATTAGGAGAACATATGGCATCTACGCCCCTCGAACTGGCAAAGGTTGCGGCCATCGCCGCCGACGACAAGAAGGCAACCGACATTCTCGTGCTCGACCTCACCGGAAAGTCGGACGTCTGCGACTACTTCGTGATCTGCACCGTGGCAAACAACCCGATGATGGACGCGGTCGTCGAGGAGATCGAGGAGAAGGTCCGCATCAACTGCCAGGAGAAGCCCCTGTCGATTGAGGGCCGTGCTGGCGCGACGTGGCTGCTCGTCGACTATGGCGCGGTCGTCATTCACGTGTTCCGCGAGGAGTCTCGCGAGTTCTATCGCCTCGAGCGCCTGTGGGGAGACGCCCCGCACGTCAAGCTCGACCTGGAGGGTGCCACGCCCGAGGACGAGTGGCTGACCGAGGGCGAGGGCTTCGTGGACATGCCCGAGGAATAGCTTCTCTTCGAGAACCCATCAAAAGATGTGACTGTTGCGATGCGGGGGCCTGCGCCTCCGCATCGCTTGCGTTAGAAGTCTCGCTTGTCCTTCGGCGCGGTGTCCGACTCCGTGTGCCTGAAGCGCAGGTCGCGACCATAGCTCAGGGCGTCGTTGCCAAACCGTGCGCGGATGTTGTCGGTCGCGATCGAGAGCGCGCGCAGGTCGCGCTGCGGGGGAGTGGCCTCCTGCGGCTCGGTGTCCTCGTCCTCATCGAAGAGGCCGAGCTGACGGGGCCTCGCGCCATCAAAGCCGCTGACGGCAACGCCGACGAGCCTGACCCCCGTTCCCTCGCGCCAAAGGCTGTTCAGAAGCTTGACGGCGACCGCCCCAAAGACATGCTCGTCGTCGGTCGGCTCGTCCAGCTGACGCTGTGCCGTGTGGGTGTGTCTGATGTCAAACTTGAGCTTGAGGGTCACCTGGGTGCCTGTCAGGCCCTTGCGCCTCAGGCGTGTGCCGGTGAGCGCGCTCACGTGCCCGATTGCGGCCACGAGCTCCTCGCGCGTCTTGAGGTCGTGGGCGAAGGTGCGCTCGTTGGAGACCGACTTGACCTCGTCGGGCTCTTCGGCGTCGCGCACCCGCGATTGCTCGAGGCCGGCTGCGCGCGCGACCATGCGTGGCCCCGAGACGCCAAAGATGGACCTCATCTGCTCAGGGTCCCGCTCGGCCAGCTGCCCCAGGGTGTGAATCCCCATCTCCGAGAGTCGCTTCTCGCTGGCGCTTCCGATACCGCTCATCGCGCGGACGGGCAGGGGAGCCAGAAACGACGCCTCGGTGCCGGGCAGCACTATAGTGAGGCCGCGCGGCTTCTGGCGCTCGGACGCGATCTTTGCCACCGTCTTGTTGGTGCCAAGGCCGATGGAGCAGGTGATGCCGAGCTCGGAGACCTCCTCCTGGATGCGCCGGCAGATGGCGATCGGGTTCTCGTGGTTGTAGCGTCCCGGCGTCACGTCGAAGAAGGCCTCGTCGATGGACACCTGCTCCACGAGTGGCGTCTGCGCATGCAGGATGGCCATCACCTTGTCCGAGAGCTCGCGATAGCGGGCGTAGTGCCCATGGGTCCAGATGGCCTGGGGACAGAGGCGTTTGGCTTGCCAGGAGGGCATCGCGGAGTGGACGCCGAAGACGCGTGCCTCGTAGGATGCAGTCGACACCACACCCCGTCGTTCCGCCGAGCCTCCCACAATGACGGGCTTTCCACGCCATTCGGGATGGTCGAGCTGCTCGACGGAGGCAAAGAAGGCGTCGAGGTCCATGAGCCCGACGGCCCTGCCCTGCCAAGGTATGTCGATGGTCTGCTCCATGGCCTAAGTATAGGCGAACATGCGTACGAGGTCGATGGCAGCGGCCGCGCTAGAGGGTCACCGTGAAGGTGGTGCCGTCCTCTTCGGTGCTCGTGACGGCGATGCTCCCGCCGTGCGCCTCGGCGATGCCCTTCGCGATGGCAAGGCCCAGGCCAAAGCCACCCTCGCCGGAGCGGGTTCGCGCCTTGTCGGAACGGTAGAAGCGCTCGAAGACATGGGGGAGGTCCTCCGGGTCGATGGGGTTGCCCATGTTGGTCACGCTGAGGCGGGTGTGGGATCCATCCCGTGCGAGACGCACCGTGATGGCGGTGCCTGCCGCCCCGTACTTGCAGGCATTGTCGATGAGGATGCGCACGAGGCGTTCCATCCAGTCAGGGTCGCCAGCGAGATGGATTCCCTCGGTCACCTGCGTGTCGAGGGTGCACTCGTGCTCGAAGGCCACCGCGTCGAACTCGAGGCAGGCCACCTCAACCATCTCGGACAGGTCGAAGTCCTCGCTTCTCCTGGACATGGTGCCCGCGGCGCTCTCATCGGAGCGGGCGAGCTGCAGCAGGTCGTTGACAAGCTCCTTCATCTGGTTCGCCTCGTCTGCGGTGCTGTCCACCCAGCGACGGGCGTCGTCGCTCAGCCCCTCCTCGCGCTGCAGGATCTGGATGTTGGCGAGGATGACGGCGAGCGGCGTCTTGAGCTCGTGGGAGGCATCGGACACAAAGCGCCGCTGCTGCTCCCAAGCAGTCTCGACGGGGCGCAGGGCCCAGCTGGCCAGGACTGACGAGATGCCAAAGAACGCCAACAGGGTGCACGCGATGATGATGAGGCTGGTGCGGCCCTGCTCCGTGAGCACGGTGTCGACAGAGGTGGTGTCAACGATCGTCAGACGGGTGCCCGCATCGGTCTTCTCGCTCAGCCAGGCTGCGTGGGCCGACGAGTCATACCCCTCCGAATTGCCCTTTTCGAGGACGATGGCAATGACGGAGAGGATCGTATCCGAGTCCATGTTCACGGGGACGTTGTTGGACTCGATGATGACGCCTTGGTCATTGATGAGCATGAAGAGGCCAGGCAGACCGCCGCGGCCCTCACCGGGCAGGAGCCTCCCGCCGAACCAGTCGTCCTGCTCGTCGAGCCAGTCATCCTCATCCTCGGTGTCGAATCTGTCCCAGAACTC
>CAMYZR010000173.1 GCA_947303905.1 uncultured Atopobiaceae bacterium | reverse complement strand
AGCGCGATGTCCTCCTCGTAGTGATGATAGAAGTCCGTGGCCTCCCAGCTGGGATAGAGCGCGTCGGGGTCGAACTCGGCGTCAATCTGGCGCGGGGTGTTGATGTCGCCTCCGCGCATATGGTCGGGAACCGACGCTCCCTTGCCGTCCACGTTCCAGGCGCCCTCGTACTGGTTGGCTGCCGTGGCGCCGCCCCACAGGAATCCTTCCTTCATGCGCATAGTGCTTCCTCCTTCTCTTGCCTTCTCTTCCCTGTTCGATGTTGCCATCGAGGCATATCTAGGTTCAGTATCGTTTGCGATGGGCAATTGTTGCCACCCGCCGTTCTTTAGACGGGGCCTTATGTGCGCCAAACGACACCACGTTTGGCATGCCCTCGCAAAGCCGCCATGGGCAGGCCATGTGCCCGCACTTGGTTGTATGCCGCATCCCTGTCCCCGCCCACTTCCCGTGAGTTGCCCTTTGTGACAAACTACGAAATGGTCACTGCCGGCAAATGCCAAGGAGAATCATGCCCATCAAGGCTGTCATCTGCGATATGGACGGGGTGCTCGTCGACAGCGAACCCGCCCATCAGGAGCGTGTCCGCCAGTTCTTTGCCGAGCACGGCTTTGAGGTGCCAACGGAGCAGTTGGTCACACTCGTCGGGTGCTCGGGCAGCTATTTCGACCGGAAGGCTGCCGAATGGTGGACACAGGTCCCGCGCGATGGATTGGGCGACGAGATGCCTGACGTACTGACGGCCTACTCCCGATGGAAGGACGAGCATGGCCAGATTGACTACCGACCGCTAATCAATCCCACGGTTCCCGAGACACTGGAGAGACTTACCGCAAAAGGCATCCGCCTGGCCGTGGCATCGTCCACCTCGCATGAGGGAATCCGACAGGAGCTCGAGCCCAGCGACCTGCTGCGCCACTTCGAGGTCATCGTCAGCGGTGATGAGTTCAGCGAGAGCAAACCCAATCCCGAGATCTATCTCACCACCATGGCACGGCTGGGGATGGGACCAGACGAGTGCATAGCCGTGGAGGACTCCGACCGCGGCATCGCGGCAGGCATTGCAGCCGGTCTGCGCGTTGCCGTCATGCACGAGCCGCGCTTTGCCTTCTCGCAGCAAGGTGGTACCTGGTACATCGACCGCTTCGACGAGCTTCTGGAGATCGTCTAGGACAAGATCCCCAAGTGCGCCTCGCTGGCCCGCTCCCACGAAACGGGCTCTGCGGTTTGGAGATACCCCCATCCACAAAGCACGATAAACAAGTGACAGGAGACGGGCCCGGTGCCCCCATAGGCCATCAAGCCCGTCCCCCATTTGAGTGCTTATTGGCAGGTTAGATCTTGTCCTTGAAGAAGTCCGCCAGCTTGGCGAACGCGTCGTCCACCATGCCAGGCCTCCAGTAGAGGTCCACGTGCGTGGCACCTGCCACCACGTAGAGTTCCTTGTCCTCTGTGCCAGTCGCGGCATCAAAGGCGCTCTGAGACATGTAGGCCGTGTCGGCCTTCTCGCCCACCACCATGAGCATCGGCTGGTCGATCAGGTACATGAAGTCGTCTGGATCCCAGGCGAAGAGATCCATGAGGTCGCGCTGGGCAAAGCGGGAATGCGAATTGGGATGCGCGTGGGTCTCCACGTAGTACTCGTAGCCCTCGCGGTACATGTCGAAGGGCAGCTTGTGGCCCACCTCTGGGTCCATGGCGGACATGTCGGCGCTGTAGACCAGCTCACCGGTACGAGCCTCGTCCGCGCGCAGGTCGGCCACGTCGTGCAGGCGCTTGAGCACGCTGTCTGCCTGCGACTTCATGAAGCCCTCGCGGCGGACCGAGCCAGTGTTGAACATGGACACGACCGCAACGGCCTTGAAGCGCTTGTCCATCTGCGCCGCGGAGAGCGCGTAGCCGCCGCCACCGCAGATGCCCAGCACGGCCAGGCGGAAAGCGTCCACGCCTGGGAAGGTAGAGAGCGCATCGGCCGCAAGGCGATAGTCTTCTACGCGCAGGTACGGGACGTCGCGGTTGCGCGGCTCACCTCCGCTCTCCCCCGTGGTCACAGCGTCGAATGCGATGGTCACGAAGCCCGCCTGCGCAAGGCGCTGGGCGTATAGGCCCGCAGCCTGCTCCTTGACCGCACCGTTGGGATGGCCCACCACGATGCCCGCATACGAGCCGTCCGCGCTGTAGTCGGCCGGGGTGTAGACGTTGGCGGCCACGGTGATGCCAGCCGCGTCGTACGCAATGGGATGCACGTTCACGGCACCCTCGACGTTTGCCATCAACGCGTCACCGTAGACGAAGCCGAAGGGATTGTCCTTATAGGGCTGGGGCGTTCTCGGCTGGTAGGTCATGTTCCCACTCCTTGGTCAACGAATCTGGGAGATGTGCGTGAGACTACTCAAGCCCGTTGTAGATCTCCTGCGGCACGGGCTCGCACCACTCGGCATGGAAGCCCTCGTGCGCACGGCTGTAGACCACGATGTGGCTGAACCAGCTGTCCTTTGCGGCGCCGTGCCAGTGGCGAACCTCCACGGGGATAGCGATGGCGTCACCGGGCTTCATCTCGATGGCGTCCTTGCCCTCCTCCTGATACCAACCGCGACCACCGGTGCAGATGATGGTCTGCTCGGAGCCGTGATGGATGTGATAGTCGTTGATGCAACCAGGAGCGAAGGTGACCATCTGGGTCTGGACGTCGTTGCCAGTCACCAGCGGGACGAGCCATACGTCGCCCGTGAAGTGGGGATTGTCCAGTTTGGGACCGATAGGCATAGGGAGCGTTGCCTGGTACTCGTCAAAGGTCTGCATGGGTGAGTCCTTCCTCTCCGCCGCACTCACGCGGCGCGCCTTGTCGCTATCGTCACTCTACTCCCTAATTGCTTCAAGACTGGCTGCAATTCTTTCAACCCAGATTGCATCAGACGCAAGGTAAGGTCCTCGCTTTGTTATCCATCAAGCCTTACTTTTGCGGTTTGGGAGCACTCCTCCATCCGCAAAATGCGGTTTGGGGAGTATCCCCAAACCGCAAAGTCCTTCCCGCCTCGCTGCGAGTAGAGAGTGGAATCGTGTTACGAAAGGCGCT
Organism: uncultured Atopobiaceae bacterium; assembly: GCA_947303905.1. Classification (GTDB taxonomy): domain Bacteria; phylum Actinomycetota; class Coriobacteriia; order Coriobacteriales; family Atopobiaceae; genus UBA1367. The sequence continues at coordinate 1,441 of CAMYZR010000173.1, read as the reverse complement.
GACATCCCAGCCAGCGCATGAGGGTTACGGGACGTCCGTCGCACAGCACGCGGCTGCCGTCCAGGTCGAGCGCGACGTCATCGTTCAGGGCATGCACCCACGAGAAGTGCGGAATGTAGGTCCAAGGCCTCCCCTGCTCATCCTTGAAGAGGCCACTCTTGTCCTCCACCTTCTCGAAGAGCGTCATGTGCACGTTGTCGTTCCCAGCCGCACGAAGTCGCTGGTAGAGGGGCAGCGGCGCGCACTCGGGCGGCACCAGCGGGTCATTCTCGGCCTGCACCAGCCAGATGGGCAGGTGGCGCAGGTTGGCGATGTCCTGCTCGCTCACGCCGCTGTTGCGGTATGCCTCGCACACCGGGAAGGCTGCGGCAAAGTAGTTGGAGTACGTGAGGATCATCTTTACTGTCATGAAGCCGCCGTTGGAGCAGCCACCCAAGTAGATGCGGTCGCGGTCGATGTCGGGATGAGCCTCCACGAACTCGTCGATGCAAGCCTTGAGCGCCTCGGTGTAGCGGCTGTTGCAGTCGGTCAGATTCTCGTGAGTCCGCGGGTTCTCGGTGCCGTTGTCCAGCCAGAACGTCGGCGCCTGCGGGGCAAGCACGTAAGCTGCCCCACCCAGACGACGCTGGATCTCGGGCGTCGAGAGGGCAACCACCTTGTTGCCCGTGTAGGCGACCATGGGGTCGCTTCCGCCCTCACCGGCACCGTGCAGCCAGACGACCAGCGGCAGCTTCTCCGGGAACTCATGCTCCCACTCGTCACCGTAGTGGCCGTCGTAACGCCGATGGAACGCACGCGCCTGCTCGAGGTCGGGTGAGAAGAAGCCATAGCGGAGCGGCTGGGGCTCGAAGTGAGACACGCCATGCGCCCAGCCCGCGAGCTGGGGACAGATATCACCCGCGAACTCGTCGAAGACCAGGCCTGCCAGCGGCACCTCGTCCGGGATCTCTGTCACCTGTGTCACGCGGTAGCGGCAGACCACGAACTCGTTCATGTTGTCGTTCCGAAGCGGAGCCTGTGCCTGGCCCAGGGGATGGATGGGACCATAAGGCATCTCAAGCGCTACATGCGTGCCCGCATACTGGCGTTTGCCCTGCTCGTCGCAGGGATAGGCCGCCGTCACGGGGCGATAACCGCGCGAGGGATAAATCTTGGGCCCCCGCCACACGCGCGACGTCATAAAGACCTCGTCGGTATAGTTATCGATACGCTCGACGTAGACTGAGAAGGTGTCCGTGCTCACCTGCTCGGCACGAACTTCCTGCGGCATATCCAAAATGAGCTTGGTGACGTAGGGACCATTGTCGGTGCATTCGGTAAACGTCTGATAGGTGAGCATGACAAGTCCTCTCGACCTGGGTTGTCGCTAGGCGATGGATTCAAAGGTAACGGTCGCCACACCTGAGCCACAGACCTCGGCGAGGCCGGTTGGGTCATCAAT
>CAMYZR010000172.1 GCA_947303905.1 uncultured Atopobiaceae bacterium | reverse complement strand
TCTTGGCGGGAGAATCATCGATTTCATTATAATTCTCGTTGATCACGACGCCCAAGAAGGTGCGCGAGCTGTTGAGTGCCTATGATGGTCGGGCATCCTATGCGAGCTGGGCAATCCGCTTCGCGGCGTCGCTCGAGGGGATTCTCTGTGTGCTCTCGGGCATGTCCAACGTGGCCCAGATGAAGGACAACCTCTCGTACATGCGTGACTTCCAGCCGCTCACGGCCGAGGAGCGTGCGGTGCTGCGCGAGTCACAGCAGATCCTGGGGGCGTCTCCTGCGATTCCCTGCACCAGCTGCCAGTACTGCACCAAGGGTTGTCCGAAGCACATCAACATTCCGGGCATCTTTGCTGCCATGAACAGCCGTCTGCTCGACGGGGCCATCGATCAGGCATCCCTTGCCTACACCGAGGCCACTGCCGAGGGCGGTCGCGCCACTGACTGCATTGCCTGCGGTCAGTGCGAGCGCGCCTGCCCGCAGCACATACCCATCATCGAGCAGCTCAGACGCTGTGCGGCAACGCTTGAGGGATAAGGGTCATCCGACCATAAGGAACCGTCCCCAATGGTTGGTCACTGGCACACAGGAGGATTCGTGAACACCACCATCGAGTACTTCGACCAGAACGCAGAGCGCTGCTTTGCCGACGCCTTCACCATCACGGAGCGCACCAACCAGGACCACTTCCTCTCGTACGTGCGACCGGGTGGGTCCATTCTCGATTTTGGTTGTGGGTCGGGGCGCGACACCGCCTACTTCAGGGAGCGGGGCTTTGACGTGACGGCAACCGACGGTTCACGCGGGATGTGCCGTCTGGCCTCGGAGTTTCTTGGCATGCCAGTGCGCGTGCTCGAGTTCAACGAACTCGACGAGGAGGACCGGTACGACGGCATATTCGCCTCGGCATCGATTATGCACCTTGAGTACGAGAGGCTCCTCGAGGTGTTCCCCAAGATGGCACGTGCCTTGCACGAGGGCGGCATCCTCTACGTGTCGTTCAAGTATGGGGATGATGACGGCTACCTCGGCAAGCGCTACTACACCAAGATGACCGAGGATCGCTTTGCGCGGATGGCGGAAGCTTTCCCACAGTTTGAGGTGGTCGAGCAGGGCATATTTGGCAACGAGCACCCTGGCCAGCCAGACTTCCGCTGGCTGTACGCCTACCTGAGGAAGCGGTAAGCGCGGGCACGCCTGCCACCATGCACGAGAGATATGCCACTCTTTGGCGCGAAGGGTGGCGTATTCTACGTTCGGCACCCAGCTGTCCATTGAGTGCCCCAATCGCTGTGTTGGATACTATGGCCAGCGGAAATACGGAGCACGGGAGGGGTACGAAGATGATTCTGGACTTCAATGAGAACAAGCCGGTTGCAGCGCTTCTTGGTGCGGGTGCCATGGGCCTCGCCATCGTCCGCCGTGTGGCTGCGGGTGCGACTGTCCTTCTGGGAGACGTGAGCGAGAAGAACCTTGAGGCAGCGGCCGAGTCGCTGCGCTTCAACGGCTATGACGTGCACACCATGCTGGTCAATGCCCTCGACAAGGACCAGGTCTACGCCTTTGCCGACAAGGCTGCCAAGCTGGGTGACGTCATGTGGTTCGTGGACACGGCGGGCGCGAGTCCCAGTCAGGCCAAGCCCCAGTTCATCATCGACCTCGACCTCATCGGCACGAGCTACGCGCTTGACGCCTTCGGCCCCGTCATGGCGCGCGGTGGTGCCGGCCTCGTGGTTTCCAGCCAGGCGGGTTGGATGGGCCACTTCACCGAGGACGAGGAGAACACGCTTGCCCTCACGCCCACCGACGAGCTGCGCGACCTGCCCATGCTGCAGCCTGACGTGGTCACGACCTCTGGCAAGGCCTACATCGTGGCCAAGCGCACCAACCACCTGCGCGTGCGCACCGCTGCCGCAACCACCTGGGCAGCGAGCCACGCCCGCGTCAACACCATCTCCCCGGGCATCGTTATGACCCCTGTCGCCTACGACGAGTTCAACGCGCCAGGCAACACCTACCAGCAGATGATCGAGTCCGGCGCCTGCCAGCGCGTGGCCAACCCCGACGAGATTGCGGCGGCGGCCGAGTTCATGCTGAGCGCGCCTTTCGTCACGGGCACCGATCTGCTCATCGATGGCGGCACCATCGCCGCCATGCGCACTGGTGCCTACGAGGGCCGTCGCAGCGAGCGCTAGGGTCTAATAAAGAGTGGCCTCATTGCACGATGGGGTCACTTTTTATCATGGTGTTTTGACCATGAACGGCGAGCTTTGACACGCGGCGGCTGACGAAAGGACGAGCGATGACGACAGATGAGGCCAGGGCAGCCATGGACGTCCTGCTTGAGCAGGAGAGCTTCCTCCGCTTCGACACCTTTGGCGCTGCCGAGGCGTTTGAGCTGGGAAACGCCGTCGTGCACGTGGCAAAGGCGTTCGAGCACGGCGTGTCGTCGACCGTTGTTCGGGAGTCTGACGACCTGGTCATGTTCCAGTGGGTGGCCGATGATTGCGACGGGCGCAACCTCCTCTTTGCGCAAGGAAAGCGTGTGGCTGCAAAGAAGGCGGGACATGCGAGTCCGTGGGCGCAGCTCGTCGCTGCCGCCGACGGAGCCGATCCGGCATCCGTATGGGCTGGCGTACCTGACGAGGTCCCCGCCTGTGGCGCCTTCCCCATCCGTGTGGGGGAGGAGTGGGTAGCAACCCTGTGCGTGAGCGGCCTTTCCGACGGCCTCGACCACGAGGTCATCGTGCGTGCGCTCGAGCAGGTGCTGGACACGAGGGCCCCGCGCTGGGAAGCCCAGGTGGCCTAGGCACGTCGCCATCGGCGGCGCGCTCACAGCTCGATTGACTCCAGGTCGTTGGGGACCCACAGCCTTCCGGAGAAGTGTGGCTTGCCCTCAGCCGTGTAGAGCTCTCTCCGACGTGCGATGTTGTGGTCCTCGGTGTGGTAGAGCAGGAGGTTGCGCACACCAAGCTCATCCGCAACCTTGCAAGCGTCCACTACCGTGGAGTGGTGCTTCTCGTAGGGCTTGAATAGGTGCCTCTGCGAGTAAAGGCAGAACGCCTCGTGGAGCATCCACTCGGCGCCCTGTGCATACGGTCGGCCTGCGTCGGAGAGTGGCTCGTCGCCGCAGCAGACGAGACGCTTGCCTCCGCCCAGTTCCATGGAGAAGCCGAACTGCCTGGCCTTGGTCGAGCCGATGTCGAAGAAGTTCGTCGGGTGTCCGATGATGTCGAGTGTCTGGCCGTCGGCCAGCTCGACAAAGTGCAGGCGCTCGTCGATGTGACGGACCTCTTGGACTCGCAGAAGCTTGTCCGCCATGTCGCGGAGGAGCTCCAGCACTTCGGCGTGCGAGTAGACCCAAGCCTCGCCCTCGAATCTGCCATGGTTCATGGACTGGCAGATCATGCGGACCATCCAGACGATGCCCAGCAGGTGGTCGATGTGCTTGTGCGTGACAAAGATGTGGCGCATGTCTGCCCAGTCGTATCCAGCGTGCTTAAGCTGGGTGAGAACGGTACTGCCACCGCCTCCGTCGACCATGAGGCACTGGCCGCCATCGTCTAGGACGAAGCAGGTGTTGTAGCACTCCGTGACGACTGCGTGTCCGGTGCCGAGCATGGTGAGTTTCATGGTCTGGTCTCCTGATGGTCGCACGCGCTGGCATGGGACTGATGACTCCCACATTTTAGCTGCGCTTGGAGTGACGATGGGGGCACGGTGACGCGCATGGACGCCATTGCGGATGGGAGAGTACCACAGACTGGAAAACGATGCATTTTCACTATGGATAGAAAGTAGCAATAGGTATTTGTTATTCCTCCTCGCATGGCAAACAATAGAGTCACACCACGACGAAAGGAAATGCCATGCAGGACGCAAAGCTCACGCTCACCGAGGCCTGGGACAAGGTCTTTCCCAAGAGCGACCTCGTCGACCACGAGAAGATCACCTTCCACAACCGTTATGGCATCACGCTGGCTGCTGACCTCTACAAGCCGAAGGGTGCCGAGGGCAAGCTGGCGGCCATCGCTGTGAGCGGTCCCTTCGGTGCCGTCAAGGAGCAGAGTTCGGGCCTCTACGCCCAGACCATGGCCGAGCGCGGCTTCATCACCATCGCCTTCGACCCGTCCTTCACCGGCGAGAGTGGCGGCGAGCCTCGCCGCATGGCCTCTCCCGATATCAACACCGAGGACTTCTGTGCCGCAGTGGACTACCTCAGCTGCCGCGACGACGTCGACCCGGAGCGCATCGGCGTCATCGGCATCTGCGGCTGGGGCGGCATGGCCATCAACGCCGCGGCGATCGACCCGCGCATCAAGGCGACCGTCGCCTCCACCATGTACGACATGACCCGCATCGCCCGCGAGGGCTACTACGGCGCGGCCGACAGCAAGGAGGCCCGTGACGAGCAGCGCGCCGCCTGGGCCGCCCAGCGCACGGCTGACTATGCCTCGGGCACCTACGTGCGCGCTGGTGGCGTTGTCGACCCGCTGCCCGAGGACGCCCCGCAGTTCGTC
>CAMYZR010000171.1 GCA_947303905.1 uncultured Atopobiaceae bacterium | reverse complement strand
GACGAGCACGTGTGGCTCTGCTCGGCCAGCGACATGGGCGACAAGCACGACATCCATCCCAAGGAGAAGAAGCCCATCGGCGAGCGCCTGGCCCTTTTGGCGATGAACCACCTGTTGAGGATGCCCGTGCCTGCGGATGCGCCGCGCTGCACAAGCGCTGAGCGCAAGGGTTCGTTCGTCATCCTGCACTTTGAGAACGCCGCCGGTGGCATGTTGCTAGAGGGTGCCGAGTGCAACGCGCTCGAGGTTCTGTGCGGAGGAGAGCCCGTGCCGTTTAGGGCTGCAGCGCGAGGCGACACCCTGGTCATCATGCTCGATGGCACGCACGAGGGTCCGCTCGAAGTGCGCTTCGCCTGGTCCAACTGGTTCCGCACCAACCTCTACAACGGCGCTGAGATTCCCGCGCTGCCCTTCGCAATCACCTGCTGAGGCTCATCGACACACCCATCTTGGTTGACATACAAGGAAACGGCCCGCCATCCGCTTTGGATGGCGGGCCATTTGTGGAAGGAAGGGGCTGTTTGTCGAGCGTTACTCCTTGCCCTCAGCCTGCTCCTTGGTGAGACCGAAGAACCACGTGGTCACGAAGGCAACAACCATACCGATGGCCATGGCGATGCAGGCATTGATGAAGTTTGCCTGGTCGCCGCCCGCAAAGGCCAGCGGGGAGAAGAGACCGGAGGAGAAGGTGTACTGGGTCACGTGGGTGATTGCGGCGTAGAGGCCAGCCGCAGCGCCACCGCAGAGGGTGCCGATCCAGGGGCGCTTGTAGCGCAGGAACACACCGTAGAGCAGGGGCTCGCCCACGCCACCGAAGAACTGGGTCATGAAGTAGCCCCAGCACAGGCTCTTGTTCTCGGGGTCCTTCATCTTGAGGGCCACAGCCAGGCCGACGGCGGACGCGGTGAAGTTCTGCACGGTGGAGGCCATGAGGAACATTGCGTCGTAGCCGACGTTGCCGAAGTTTGCGATTGCGATGCCCATGATGCCGATGTGCATGCCGGTGAGCACGAGCATGGGGTAGGTGGCGGCCACGAGCATGATGGCGAGCCAGCCGAGGGGCGAGTTGCCGAGCCACTCAAAGAGACCGGCGAGGGCGGTACCAGCCATGTCACCAAGAGGAGCGAGGATGAAGAGCTCGAACGGAATGAGGACGAGCATGGTCAGGAACGGTCCGAAGACGGTGCGCACGGCATCAGGCAGGATGTCGTTGATCTTCTTGTAGAGGACAGAGAGCAGGGGGATGCAGAGGAGCACGGGAATGAGCGTCTGCGCATAGCCAAACAGAGGGATGGGCACGTTGAGGCCAAAGAGGCTCAGGCCTGCCTCAGTGCCAGCGAGTGCGGCAAAGCTGGGCTCGATGAGGATGGCACCGGTGAGTGCGCCGAGGTAGGGGTTGGTGTTGAGCTTCTGGGCGGCGGTGAAGCCGGCAAGGATGGGCATGAAGTAGAAGCCTGCGTTGTAGATCATGTTGCACAGGAAGACAAAGGAGCTGTCCTCGGCAACCAGGTTGAGGAAGGTCGGCCCAAAGAAGGTGCCCAGGGTCTTGAAGAGACCGGCGGTCATAAGGACAGGCACCAGCGGAACAACAGAGCCAGAGAGATAGTTGAGAACGGTGTCGAGGATGTTCTTCGGCGTCCACTCGAACTTGGCCGGAGCCTCGTCGAGATTCTCGTCAACCGCTGCCTCGGCTGCGAATCCGCCAGCCTTGACGAGCTCCTCATATACCTTGGGGACACCCGGCCCGATAATGACCTGGTACATGCCTCCCTGCCTCATGACGCCCAAGACGCCATCGATAGCCTTGACCTCATCGTCAGTGGGTACCGAGTCGTCTACGAGGTTGAAGCGCAGGCGTGTTGCGCAGTGGATGACCTTGCTGACGTTCTCCTTGCCACCGACGGCTGCGAGCACGTCAGAAGCGATCTGCTTGTTGTCTGCCATGGTCCTTTCCTTCCCTTTTCGCTTCGAGGCTTATCATATGCCTCTCTTTTCCTTCTTGCTGTAATAACTATATTTTCCTATGTATACCTGCGACAATATTAATTTGTGCGTATGATGCTATGAGTTATTGCCAGAGTGGTCATTGCTGTTCAAGTTTTCGAAAGTCAGAAAACGTAGCCAGGGCTCCTGCGTGCTGAAATGCAACGCGCAGGAGCCCCGGCAATCAGGAGAAGTCTTGCTTGTACTAGGGCTAGACGTTCACCACAACTCCCTCGGGCACCTCGACCAGTACCGCAACGCCTCTCGGGACGACATAGGAGAAGGTCACGTCACCTTGCTCGTCGCGTTTCCATGCGGTGCGGATCACGCCGAGACGCGTCGAGAAAGAGCAACTCACCTGGTTGGTAAGCGGACTGAAGTATGGCCGTAGCTCCACGCGATTGCATCCGCTGGCATCATCGGCGACACGAATGCCTCCCAGCCCCTGATAGAACCACTGAAGGTAGCTGCTGAACATCGCGTGGTTGTATGACGAGAGGAACATCTCGAACTGCTCCGCAAGCGCCTTGTTGCCACTGGCCAGCATGGCTTTGTAGCTCGGAGCCTCCTCGCGGGTGAGCCAAGCCTCAACGGCGTCGGAATGACCCGTGCGATTAAGCAGGTCGAAAGCGACGGTGGTCCCAAAGATGCCCGTGGTCAGGATGCCGTCTTCCTGGGCAATCATGGCCACAAGACGATCGGCCAGCTCACGCTCGTCCGCAAGACCAAGATCGGCCACAAAGGCTAGTCCTGTCTGCGTGCCATCCCCCCACGTTCCGTCCTCGTGATGGAAACGCGCAGCAATCTGAGCGCACAATGCGGCAAGCTGGGCTTTGTAGGTGCTGCCATCCTCGCCAAGAATCTCGCAGAACCTCACTGCCGCACGCGCAAAGCGCGCAATGGTGCACCAGCCAACAAGCTCCTTGTCAGGCGTGCCAGTCTTGAAGCTCTCGCTCGTCTGCACGGAACCATGGTCGCCCAGACAATGGGCGGCGAGCTCTGCCGGATTCCATCCCAGAAGATAGTCAACCAGCCTCTTCACGTACGGCCACTCCTGTTCGACAAGGTCGCGACAGCCGTAGAACTGGTAGGCACGCAGCACGAGATGCGGATAGGCAAGCTGCCAGAGCAGCGGTCCCTCACCATAGGCGGTGCCGTTGGAGCCGATTCCCATGAAGGGAGCTGTCTCGGGCACACCGCCTGCGGCGGTCTGATCATTGCGGAAGTCACGCACCGTCTTGCGGATGAGGCCCTCGCAATCGAAAGCCGCGAGGTTGGAAGCGGCCAGCGCCACCATATCGCCTCCGTAGCCAAGCCGCTCGCGTGCGCAGTCCTCCCAAAGGCCATGCACATTGTTGAGCTTGGTACGCACAGCGGCATCGACCATGCTGTCGTAGAACGCATTACCCGTCTCGATGGTTCCCGCCATCGGGAGATCCGTATGTACGGGAACGAATGCCACGCTGAGCAGCTGCTCACGCGAGAGTCCCTCAATCACCGCGTATCGACACGAGTGAACGGTGAACTGATTGGTAAAGTGGTTCTTCCCCTCGGCACAGATGATGCGATCGGTTTGGATGGCCCGCTCTGGTGCACCAGGACCGCCGGGAATGCGGAAGCCCTCGGGTACCAGGCACCCGACCAATCCCGCATGGCTCGACTCGTAGGAGGGTACACCATCAGCACCAAGCTCCTCCGCATAGCGCACCACCACTGTCTGACCTGCCTGCGCCTCAAAGCGCAAGTCGATCATACCGGTATCGAGCTCATGGAAATCCACCACCAGCGAGCCATCAGTCAGCTCGGTGATATCGGTTCCTTCAACCGGAGCAAATCGGCGACACGGCTCAACCACAGCCGGTTCGAGGTTGCGCATGTCCTTTTGTGTCACGAGAGGCAAATGTGCACCACCGGCACTCGAAAGGTCGCGTGTTTCGCCTAGATACATATTGTTGAAAAGCAGCTGACCCTCACGACAGCTCCAGGAATCATCACTCACCAACACGGTCTGACCATCTGCCACAAGGGTGAGCAACACAGCGGGAGTGCCCACCTCCGCAAGACGCTCGCGCAGGTTGTACTTGCCAAACATGGTGAGCGGTGAGGGGTTGAACCAACCATTTCCCAGCTCTACCTCGATGGTGTTTGCTCCCGCCTGCAATAGGGCAGCCACGTCAAAAGTGCGCGTGGTGACCTGTTTGGTGTAGTTGGTCCAATCACCCAGCAGCTCGACGTTATCCAAGGGCTGTCCGTTGACATACACCTGTGCATAACCCAGCACGGCCACCTTCAGGCTGGCATGCGCAAAGCCCTCGAGCTCAAACGTCCGCGACATCACATGGTTGCGGTGAGGCTGATAGTATCCCGCGTCATCCTGACCATACTCGAACGTGGGACCTGAGATCCAACGTGGTTGTGCGCTTACCGTTGCCATGATGCCTCCCAAACATTGTTATCACTTTCACTTATACTTTATCTAGTACTGTTTACCTGCGACAATATGAGTTTGTGTCTCAATCAGTATGATTCTGTGGAGCAAGCCATGAATCGAAAGC
>CAMYZR010000170.1 GCA_947303905.1 uncultured Atopobiaceae bacterium | reverse complement strand
AGAGCACGCTCTCGTCAGCGGAGGAGACAGCCCAGCCGTCGAGCCTTGAGCTCACCTGATAGCTCGCCGTGTCGCCAACCTTCAGGTACGCGGGACCCACGAGCGCGCCCGCCGTCGCGGCCGCGACCGCCGCGGCCGCATCGACCTCCCCGTATCCGTAGAGCGGGTCCCAGCCCTGGTCGCCCAGGTCGCGCGCGGAGGCGTACAGGATGCTCTTGGCGTGGTCCGCGGCGGCAGCGTCCCTCTGGCTGAGGGCCACGTCAGCGCTGTCCATGTCCTGGTTTGCCGCGAAGACCAGGCCCAGCGTGCCGGCCACCATCGGCGAGGCCATGGAGGTGCCACTCATCGTGGATCCGTTGTGTCCATAGCCTCCCGAGCCGTTGGTGCTATAGATGCCCGACCCAGGGGCCGAGATGTTCTTGTCGTGCTCGAGTGCGGCGCCGGCGTCGTCAACCCTGTTGTAGTTTGAGTACGAGGCCTTGGAGACTGCCTTGGGGTCGCTCGACCTGGTGTTCCTGAGCGCGATGACGCCCACGGCCGTGCCATAGTCGGCAGGAAACGCCTCGTAGGGCACCTCGGTGACGGTGCCGTCCGCACCCTCCAGCCTGTTGCCCGACGCCATGACTGAGACGATGCCCCCCTCGTAGGCCCTGTCGACGTACCCAAGGAGGATCCGGCTGGTCTGCTTGTGCTTTTCGCTCAGGGCGTCGCTTGGCTCAAAGGCGCCAGAATCGCCATCGAGGGACTTGCAGGCGGCGCCGATGCTGAGGTTGATCACGCGGATGTTGTATGTGTCGGCATGCTCTATGACGTAGGCATAGGCATTCAACAGGTCGGCGTACTCGACCAGCCTGCCATCCGAACTCACGCAGACGGGCACGATGCTGGCGTTGTAGGACACGCCCGCCACGCCGATTCCGTTGTTCGCAACCGCGCCCAGAATGCCCGCCACGTGGTTGCCGTGGTCGTTGTCCCCGTGCATGTTGTCGGTGGTTCCCACCTGTCCGCCGCCCACGGCGTTGTAGGCGCCCACGAAGTTGTCAGCCAGGTCCTCGTGCGTGAGGTCGAAGCCGGCATCGATGACCGCAATACCGACCTTGCCCCTACCCGAGGCGTCCCGGTCACCGCGGGCGCCCGCCGCCCACGCCTCGTCCGCATTGATGCTGAGCAGGTGCCACGCGTATGAGCTCTTGCTCAGTGTGAGGGCGTCGTTGATGAGGTTGCTGAGGGCCATGGTCTCGAGAGGTGCCTCCTGGCTGGAGGTCTCATCGGTTTCTTCGGACTCTACGGGCACATCGGTGGAGAGGGGCGCTGTGGCGTCGTCGACGGGCTCGGGTGCGTCTTCTGCGGATCCGGCTGCGGCGTCTGCGGACCCGGCTGCGTCGCCCGAGGGCTCAGCCATGTCGCCCGCGGACTCGGTCACGGGTTCCGCCTCGTCCTGGCTGGCTGCCGCCTCGCCCGGTTGCTCCGCATCTGCGGCCATCTCAGCGACAGCGTTGCCCTCGTCTAGCGGAAGCTCGTTCCCCTCTGCGCTTGCGGGCTCGTCCTCCTCGCTCGGGGACTCCTCGACCTCGTCGAACAGCGTCAGGTAGTAGTTGGGCTCTGCTGCGGCCACCAAGCCCGACACCTCGAGCTCGGCGATGCACTGGGGCACCGAGGCCCCCGCCTCAAGCTGCACGGTTGCCACGTCGTCGGTGACCATCCGCACGGCCACGTCCCGCATGCCAGCGATGCCGCTTGCCTCGAGCGACGCCTCGAGCTCGTCGGGAGACGTCCCGCTGGCGACGCTCACCACGATCGTCTCCGGCTCGTAGTCCACGCCCGGCTCGAGGTCCTGGTACTCGTCAGCAAGCTCCGTGACGGTCTCCTCGACCGTCTGCACGGAGGGACTCTGGGCAGCCTGCTGGGGCTGGACGGGAGTCTCCGCAGGCGCATCGGCCCCAACCGTCGCGGCCTCCTTCTGGGAGACAGGCTCCTCCACCTGCGATGATGCCGAGGACGCAGCGTCATCGACGCGAGCTGGCTCCTCGACGACCTCAGCCTCAAGCCTCGAGGGCCTCCCGAGATCCGCGCCGTCGTCCGCACGACCGACGTGCAGCGCGAAGGCCAAGGCCATGAGGGGCACGAGGATCGCGAGGGCGTAGTGCCATCTGGGGCGGCTGTGCTTCAATGTGGCATCCTTGCAAGGGGGGGGTCGGGACAGTCAACTTTTCCATTATCGCATGTCAAGGGCCGTATTGCATGCGAGTGACAGGTACTGCAAGCGCGAGCCCCGCGCATCTCCACACGATGCGCGGGGCTCTCGAGCCAGCATCTGTCACACGGGCCTATCCCGTGGCCTTGAAGTTGTAGATGGGCTTGAGCTCATCCACGATGTCGACCGAGTCGGCGATCGGCCCGATGATGTCCTCGCGGGACTTGTACGCGCCCGGTGCCTCGTCCAGCGTGGACTCGGTCACGCAGGTCGTGTACACGCCCTGCATCTGTCGACGGTAGTCCTCCAGCGACAGCTCGGCCTTTGCCGCCGTGCGCGAGAGCACGCGCCCCGCGCCGTGCGGTGCCGAGAAGTTCCAGTCCTCGTTGCCGAGCCCGCGCGCCAGCACGCTGCCGTCGCGCATGTTGAGCGGGATCAAGACAAGCTCGCCCTTGTGCGCCGCGATGGCGCCCTTGCGCAGGATCAGCTCGTCGGTGTCGATGTAGTTGTGGATGGTGTGGAAGCTCTCCCCCATCTCCAGGCCCGTCATCTCGGCGATGACCTCCGCCATCGTCTCTCGGCTGAGCCGCGCATACTCCTGGCAAAGCGCAACGTCGTGCAGGTAGTCGTCCAGCTGGGAGCCCTCGAGCCAGCACAGGTCGGCCGGCGCGTCCAGCTTGCGACGCTCCTTCTTGAGCTTGCGCAGCACGCCCTGGATCTCCTTGCGTCGGCCCTCCGCCTTCATCTGGGCGATGATGCGGTCGCGCTCCTCGTAGTACTCCCTCATCCCGCTGTGCATGTCCACCGCAAGGCTCTGGTAGAAGGATGCGACCTGCGTGCCCAGGTTGCGGCTGCCCGAATGGATGACCAGGTAGTTGGTGCCGTCGGCCGCACGGTCCACCTCGATGAAGTGGTTGCCGCCGCCCAGGGTCCCGATGCTGCGCTCGATGCGCACGGTGTCCTTGAGCTCGCGGAAGCAGGCGAGCTGCGTGAGGTCGTAGCGCTTGCGACGGCCGTCCCACACCTTGAAGCCGCTCGGCACGGCATGGCATGCCTCGTCGAACTGTGCCAGGTCGAGCTCGTCCTTCCCAAGGTCGACCGTGTACATGCCGCACCCGATGTCGACGCCCACCACGTTGGGCACGACCTTGTCGCGGATGGTCATGGTCGTTCCGATGGTGCACCCCTTGCCAGCGTGCACGTCGGGCATGATGCGCACGCTGCATCCCTCGGTGAAGGGCGTGTCGCACATCGTGCGGATCTGCTCGATGGCGGAGTCCTCCACCTGCGTGGCAAAGCACTTCGCGGTCGCGTAGGTTCCCTCGATCTCAAACATGTCGTACCTCCTCTCCGTGTCTCGACAAGACTATACGATGCCCAGCGGTGCCAATCCATTGCCAATGGCGTATCATCACCTTAAGTTTCTGAGGTGCCAACGCATTGACGCCATATGTTGGAAGGGACGAGCATGGCCATCACACAGAGCGAGGCGGCAGCCCTATCCAGCCTTCTGCCCGACGACCTGCGCTGCGACAATGCCCGTGAGCGCCTGCTTTGCGTGCTGGCCATCCTGCGCGCGCTCACCGACGCGGACCACCTGCTGTCCAACACCGACCTGCGCAAGATACTGCTTGCGCGCTTTGGCAGTAACGCGGTGCCATCCGAGAACACGCTGGCCGCGGACGTGCACGCCATCGCCGAGAGCGGATATCCCGACCTGCGACTGCACATCACGCCGAGGGGCTACTGGTGCGAGCGCACCGAGCTCACCCCCGCAAAGGTGCGCATGATGCTCAACGCGGTCCAAGCGTCGCGCTTTCTGACGGTGGAGCAGAGCGCCCAGCTGCAGGAGGACCTCTTCGAGCTCGTGAGCCGCCATCAGGAGGACGACCTCGCCGGCCAGGTGCACGTCGACCAACGGGTGCGCAAGGACTACCAGCAGGTCTTTGAGACCATCGACGTGGTCACGCGGGCCCTGCGCCTGGGCAGGAAGATCGAGTTCACGTACACCTACTCGGACTTCAACAGCCGCGCGCACCCGCTCGACGGCGACAACGGCAGCCCGCTGCGCGTGGAGACGCCCATAGCCCTGTACTTCTCGGAGAACAACTACTACGTGGAGACCTACACCCCCACGCCCTGGCGCCATGGCATCGAGGTGATGCTCTCCCGTGCCGACCGCATGGTGGACGTGCGCATATCGCAGCAGGACGCCGACCGCAGTCGCAAGGTCTACGACCTCCGCCGCAGCGCGCACCGGCGCATGGCGGAGAACTTCGACATGGTCAGCGGGCCGCAGCGGCGGATCTTCTTCCGCGTCCGCTCGGACGCGACCAACGTGCTCTACGACCGCTTTG
>CAMYZR010000169.1 GCA_947303905.1 uncultured Atopobiaceae bacterium | reverse complement strand
TCTACATCCTGGACGAGCCCTCCATCGGATTGCACCAGCGCGACAACGACCGCCTCATCGACACGCTCCGGCGCCTGCGCGACCAGGGCAACACGGTCATCGTCGTCGAGCACGACGAGGACACCATCCGCGCGGCCGACTACGTCATCGACATGGGTCCCGGTGCCGGCGAGCTGGGTGGCGACATCGTCGCCGCGGGCACGCCCGCAGACATCGCGCACAACCCCGACTCCCTCACGGGCGCCTACCTCACGGGGCGGCGCTCCATCACGCTGCCCGTCAAGCGCCGCAACCCGCGCAAGGGCCAGCTCAAGGTCACGGGCGCAACGGCCAACAACCTCAAGGGCGTTAACGCGAAGATCGAGCTGGGCACCTTCACGGTGGTCACCGGCGTCTCGGGCTCGGGCAAGAGCTCGCTGGTCACCGACACCATCGCGCCGGCACTCACCAACGCGGTGCATCGCTCCAAGCGCATGGTCGGCCCCTACAAGAAGATCGAGGGCATCGACCAGATCGACAAGGTCATCGACATCGACCAGAGCCCCATCGGGCGCACGCCGCGCTCCAACCCGGCCACCTACATCGGGCTGTGGGACGATCTTCGCTCGCTCTTCTCCAGCACGCCCGAGAGCCGCGCCCGCGGCTACAGCCCCGGCCGCTTCTCGTTCAACGTGCCGGGAGGCCGCTGCGAGGCCTGCAAGGGTGACGGCCAGATCAAGATCGAGATGAACTTCCTGCCCGACATCTACGTCCCTTGCGAGGTCTGCCACGGCAAGCGCTACAACCGCGAGACGCTCGAGGTCACCTACCACGGCAAGACGATCGCCGACGTGCTCGACATGACGGTGACCGAGGCCCTGGCCTTCTTTGCCAACATCCCGCGCATCAAGCGCAAGCTCGAGACGCTGCATGACGTGGGCCTGGGCTACGTGCACCTAGGCCAGCCCGCCACCACGCTCTCCGGCGGCGAGGCGCAGCGCGTCAAGCTGGCCAAGGAGCTGCACCGCCAGCAGACGGGCAAGACCTTCTACATCCTGGACGAGCCCACGACGGGCCTGCACTTTGACGACGTTCGCCAGCTGATCGAGGTGCTCGACCGTCTGGTCGACGCGGGCAACACGGTGCTGGTGATCGAGCACAACCTGGACGTCATCAAGGTGGCGGACCGCGTGATCGACCTCGGCCCCGAGGGCGGGGAGGGCGGTGGCACCGTGGTTGCCTACGGCACCCCCGAGCAGGTGGCCGAGGTGCCCGAGAGCTACACCGGCCGCTACCTGTCGCGCATTCTCGAGAGAGACCGTGCGCGCCAGGCCAAAAAGTAGGTCAGATGGGGCTAAGCTAGTAGCAATCGATCACGCACGCGGGCTGCCGGGCGCTTGTGGCAGCCGAGACGACAGCATAAGGGAGGCGCGGGGACATGCCCTTTACCGGCAAGCATGCAGCGCATGGTGACCCCAGGGAGCAGAGGCAGACCGATCAGGCCGAGGCGGTGGCACCTGCCACGGGGCAGACGGTCACGTCGGAGGAGGAGCGCGACGCCCAGGTCGGGCGCTCGACCGCGCTCATGAGCGCGCTGGTCATCGTCAGCCGCCTCACGGGGTTCCTGCGCACGTGGGGCCAGGCCTACGCGCTCGGCGTGACGGTGACGGCCAGCTGCTACTCGGTGGCAAACAACCTGCCCAACCAGCTCTACGAGATCGTCATCGGCGGCATGCTGGTGACGGCCTTCCTGCCCGTGTACCTCTCGGTCAAGCAGAAGGAGGGGACCCGCGGCGCGAGCGCCTACACGTCCAACCTCGTGTCGATCGTGCTGGTGCTGATGGGCGCGGTCACCGTCCTGGGCTTCATCTTCGCCAGGCAGGTGGTGTGGACCCAGTCGTTCACGGCCACCGACGAGTTTGACGCCGACCTCGCCATCTACTTCTTCCGCTTCTTTGCGATAGAGGTCGTGCTCTACGCGCTGTCGTCGATCTTCTCGGGCGTGCTCAACGCGGAGCGCGACTACTTCTGGAGCAGCGCCGCCCCCATCTTCAACAACTTCGTGACCACGGCGTCCTTCCTGGCCTACGCCTTCCTCGTGGACTCCAACCCCAGGCTCGCGCTGGTCATCCTCGCGCTTGGCAACCCGCTCGGCGTTGCGGTGCAGGTCATCATGCAGATGCCGAGTCTGCGCGCTCATGGCATCCGCCTTACGCCCCACATCAACCTGCGCGACCCGGCTCTCAGGGACACCCTCTCCATCGGCGTGCCCTCGCTGGTGGTCATGCTCTGCTCCTTCGAGACGGTCTCGGTCATGAACAGCGCCTCGCTCTCGGTCACCGCGGTGGGCGCGTCGGTCTCCTACTACGCGCGCCTGTGGTACACGCTGCCCTACGCCATCCTGGTGGTCCCGATCACGACGGCCATGTTCACCGAGCTCTCCGACAGCGTCTCGCAGGGCGACATGGACTCCTACCGGCGCGGCGTGGGCACCGGCTCTGCCAAGATCATCTTCCTCATGATTCCCTTCGCCCTGTACCTGATCGTGTTCGCCGAGCCGCTCATCACCCTGCTCGCCGCCGGGCGCTTCGCTCCCGACGAGATCGAGATGACGGCCACCTACCTGCAGGCGCTGTCCGTGTCGCTGCCGGTCTACGGCATCTGCACCTACCTGCAGAAGGTCTGCTCGTCCATCAGGCGCATGGGCCTCTATGCCGGCGCGCACGTGGTCGCCATGGTCTTCCAGACCATTGTCTGCCTGGCGCTCGCCCCCGTCTTCGGGCTCTGGATCGTGGCATTCAGCAGCACCATCTACATGATCGTCGTCGACATCGTGTCGTTTGCAAGCCTCAGGCGCTCGCTCGGCCCGCTCGGCCTGGCCAGCGTGCTCCTCGCCTTTCTGCGCGCGTGCGTGTTCGGCGTGGCGGGTGCCGCGGTCGGCGGGGCCATCCTCAGGTTTGCCCCGCATGCGCTGGCCTTCGTCTCCTCGTCCACGCTGCGTGCCCTGCTGAGCATCTTCATGGGAGGCATCCCGGCAGTGCTGGTCACCTTTGGTCTTGCCTTCGCCTTGCACGTTCCCGAGGTTGCAGTCTTGGGTCGACTTATTGCCCGCCTCACCCGTCGCGGATAAGGTGTAAGACACGGCAAGGCAGCGTTTCGTCCGCGTTAACGGATGCCATGCCTGACACAGCGAGCACTTTAGCGTGCTAAAGTATTCGAGCCAGCAGCAATGGGCTCATGCCCTGCCACGCAACGAAAGGAACCTACGTGCAGACGGGTACCCCAAGCGGTTTTCGCGACATTCTTCCCACCGAGGCAATGGCGAGGGAGCGCATCTCCGACGTGGTGCGCGCGTGCTTCTCGTCCCATGGGTACCTCCCGGTGGAGACCCCGCTTCTCGAGGACAAGTCCGCCCTCGAGCGTGGCGGTCACGTGCCCGAGTCGCCGTTCCAGCTCTTTGACGTCGACGGAAGCCTGCTGGTCATGCGCCCCGACATCACCCTCGCCATCGCGCGCATGGTCTCCGGCCGTATGCAGGAGGCCACGCTGCCGCTGCGCCTGCGCTACAGCGCGCCGGTCGTCCGCGAGGAGCTGAGCCTCTCGGGCCAGCCGCGCCAGTTCACGCAGCTGGGCGTGGAGCTCGTGGGAGGGGAGGGCATTGAGGGCGAGTCCGAGGTCATCGACCTGCTCGCCGAGGCCCTGCGCACCCTCGAGGTGCCCGCGTGGCGCATCGTCTGCGGCTCGGTGACGCCCTTCACCGCCCTTCTCGACGCCTGTGACGTCAGCGACGAGTTCCGCGCGCGGGTGCTCGCGCTCGCGCACGAGTCCGACCTCGTCGGCCTCGACGAGTTCGTCCGCAACTCCGAGCTCAGTCCCGAGGCAGCGGACGCGCTGATGCGCCTCCCGCGCCTCGCGGGCGACGAGAGCGTCATCGACGAGCTGGACGACCTGCTCGACGAGGTGGGCGTGGAGCCCGAGCTCAGGGGAACCACCGAGCTCAGGGCCCTGGTCGCCGACCTGGGCGACCTGGTTGCCGAGGGCACGCTGAGCTTCGACTTCTCGGTGATGAACTCCTTCGACTACTACACGGGCGTCATCTTCAAGGGCTATGCCGAGGGCATCACCGCGGCCATCGCCTCGGGCGGTCGCTACGACGCGGTGCTCGCGCACTACGGCCTCTCCGGCGTCGCTGCCTGTGGCTTCATGCTCTCGCTCGAGCGCCTGCAGGAGATCCTGGGCGAGCAGGGCGAGAGCGGCGTGGTGACGCCGGGCGTGCGCGTGGCGGAGCGGCCGCTGCGCATCGCGGTGCCCAAGGGAGGGCTCTTCCGTGACGCGGTCAAGCTGCTTGCGTCTGCGGGCCTGCCCGTCGACGAACTTGCCAATCCCGGCCGTCGGCTGATCGTGCCTGCCGGCGACGTCGAGTACATCATCGTGCGCGCGCAGGACGCCCCCGCCTTCGTGGCCCACGGTGGCGCGGACTGCGGCATCTGCGGCAGCGACTCCATCATCGAGGCCAACGTCGACCTCGTCCAGCTCGTGGACCTGCGCTTTGGTGGCTGCCGCTTCGTGGTGGCGGAGCCTGCCGCCCGGGTCGGC
>CAMYZR010000168.1 GCA_947303905.1 uncultured Atopobiaceae bacterium | reverse complement strand
AGCCGAAGCTGTGCTGGTCGACTATCGCCAGCATGTCGTCGGCCTTTGGCAGCACCTCGTCGTTGAGGGCGTAGGTAGCCGCACGCACGTCGCCGTAGACGGGCGTAAGGCCGGCCGCGATGATGGGGTCGACGGCCGTGCAGCAGGTCAGAAGCTGCGTGACGACGCTGCCGTCGCCCCGCAGCTCATGCAGGACGCGCAGGCAGGAAAGCATGCCGTGGCGCGCGCGATAGACCAAAAACCAGTCGTTGGCATTGGTCCCGGTGCGCTGCGCCAGGACGCTGCGGAGCTCTTGTTGCGCGTTGTGCATGGGCGCTATCCTTCGAGGTCGCGATGGCCAAAGTACTTGCGGAAGTCCACGCGGTAGTGCACCCAGAGCTTGGCCATGTTCCACAGGCGCTTCGGATGGTTGTCATGGGCACCGAAGATGGTCGTGCCCACGCGCCCCTGCTTCATCAGGCGCAGCGCCTGGGCCTTGGCCGGGCCCTCCTGGGCATAGCGGCGGACGATATCCTTGGGCACGCCCACCCACAGGACCTCGTCGAAGGCGTGGACGCAGGCGTCCCTGTTGCCCTCGATGACGTCCTCCACGACCGGGCGTGCGAGGTTGTGGCCGCTCAGGGTCGTGAAGAAGCTGCTCCTGCCCTGGCGGGGGTTGAAGTCGAGCAGCTTGAAGCTGTTGTCGCGGATGTCGTACTTCATGTCGATGTTGAAGTAGCCAAAGTACTTGACGTGCGCCAGCAGGCGCTCGACCATCTCGTAGACCTTCTCGTCGCCGTAGCTCACGATAGCCGCGTAGTTGCCGATGCGCATGGGGGCGCAGTCCTCGAGGACCGGGTGGCCCAGCGACAGCAGCGCGATCGAGCCGTCGGAGCGGACGTAGCCGTTGAGGACGCGCATGTTGTCATCCCCGCCGGGAATGAAGTCCTGGATGACCAAGCCCTCGTCGTAGCCGGAGGCGTAGATGCGTTTGAGGGTCTCCTCGAGCATGGCCTCGTCCTCGATGATGAAGGCCTTCTTCTGCCCCTCGAAGGGATGCTCGCGGTAGAGCGCGGCGTTGGTGGGCTTGACTGCCACGGGATACGGGAAGGGCAGCTCGGGCACGTGCGGGCTGTCGATGCGCACCGTCTTGGGATACGCGACGCCCGTACGCTCGCACAACGCATAGAAGCGCGCCTTGTTCTCAAGCTCGGTGAGCACGCCCGGGCCGGAGCAGACCGCCACGTAGCGGCTGTCGAGCTCGGCCTTGTCCTCGGAGAGCAGCACCGAGTAGTCGTCACCGCACGGGATCACCAGCGGCACCGCGTCGCCAAAGCTGTCGGCATCGCGGTTGAGCACCTCGATGAAGCGCTTGGCGTCGAGGAAGTCCGGGTCGCAGCGCTGCTCGATGAACTTGGAGTAGGCGGTGGGAGTCAGCGGGAAGGTGCCGTAGGCATAGCTCTTGACCTGGTAGGCCTCCCAGAAGGCGCGCGCCATGCCGTAGGCGCCGATCTCGGTGCCCAGAAGCACGGGAACAAACTGCTTCATCATGACCCCCTAGTCTTCCTTGCCGCGCTCGCGGACGGCCGTGAGCACGCGCTTGCCCACCTGCAACGACTTGTAGAAGGCCCCCTTGACCGGGACGTCGCGGTCGGGTGCCACGTGCGTGACCTCCTTGGCGAACTTGGTCTTGAAGGTGTTGAGGCCATTGAGCGCAGGCGAGAAGTCCGATCCGATGCCCATGAGGTCGAAGTGCGTGCAGCCACGGTTGCCCAGCTCGCAGCAGGCGAAGAAGAAGATGCGGTCCGTGGCAAAGCTGCGGCGGACGTCGCTGCGCGAGGCGGCGTAGTAGTAGGTGGCGAGCTTGCCCGAGATGGTGCAGATGGACCAGCTGGCCACCGTACCGTCCTCGAGGCGCGCCGCAAACAGGCGGGCGTGCTCGGGACCAAGGACGCGCAGCATGTCCTCGTAGTCGCTCTTGGGCGCGGGACTGAAGCCGTCGCGCTCGGCGGTCTCGACCATGATGGCGTAGTACTCGTCAAACGACTCGAGCGCCTGGTCCGTCTCGTCGGCGCAGGTCACGGGCGCCTCGCGAAGCGCCTTGCGCACGTCGCGGCGACCGCGCGGCTTCATGCGGTTGAGGATCTCCTCGTCCCCGCCGGTGAGGTCCATCACGACCGTCGTGTCATAGGGAATCGAGGAGAGCGTGGGGCAGCTCTCGGGCAGCTCGGCATCGACCGACATGCGCATGAACGCCACGCGCCTGTCGTGCTTGCGCACGTAGTCGACGAGCGCCTTGGTCGCCTCGCGCTCCTCCTCCACCGTGGGATGGGCAATCCATAGCGGCCCGTGATGGGCGCGCAGGTAGTGGTATCCGTGCGTCTCGTAGTCCGTGAAGGACACGTAGGCCACGTCATGGCCGTCCCGCGCGATTGCCAGGCACCCCCAGAACGTGCGACCGGGGACGCCCTGCTGGTAGTCCGCCCAGGCCATCGTCTGCTCGATGGGCACCATGAGCTCCGCATCGGCGATCAGCCTCTGGAACTCGTCACGGGAGAGCTCTCTTATCTCTGTCACGAACAACTCCTTACGTCTGCTGTTCATCGGCACTATTCGCTTCGACCATTGTAGATAGCCAAGGGCCTCATCCGCCCATTTGCACGGTAGAAACAGAGTTATCCCTCACGGGCACACGCGGCGCGAGGCGGCTAGAATGGTGAGACGGCTTGAAGGCGACAGCGACGGGGAGCACGATGAACAAACCCATTCTCGGCATCATAGGTGGCGTGGGGCCCTTGGCCACCGCCTGCTTCATGGAGGCGCTCATCCGCAAGACGCCCGCCCGGCGCGATCAGGACCACATGCCCATGATCATCTTCAACGACCCGCAGATCCCTGACCGCACTGCCCACATCCTCGACCATCGTAGGGCCAACCCCCAGCCCGAGATGGAGAAGGTGGCTCGCTGGCTCGAGCGCGCCGGCGCCGACTACATCGCCATCGCCTGCAACACGGCCCACTACTACTACGAGGGCATCGTCGACGCAGTCAGCATCCCGGTCGTCAACATCATGGAGGAGACAGCCACCAGACTCTCGACCGACATCGGGCGCGGCAAGCTCGTCGGGCTGCTCGCCACGGAGGGCACGATCGCCTCGGGCGTGTTCCAGGACTACCTCAAGCGCCACGCGCTCAAGACGATGGAGCCCACCAGCGAGGAGCAGGCCATGGTGACCTCGCTCATCTACGACGGGGTCAAGGCAGGCGCGCGCTACGACCGCAGCCAGCTGCTGGAGCTCGCCTCTGGCCTGCGCGAGCGTGGCTGCGACGCCGTCATCGTCGGATGCACCGAGCTCTCGGTCATCTATCAGGAGCTTGACGAGCATCCCAGCTGGCTCTACGACTCCCTCGACGTGCTCGCCGAGCGCTGCGTGGACATCTACCAGCGCGCACGCAAAAATGGCGGCGCGCTCGAAATCTAGCGCACCGCCACGTAGCTGCGATATCTGCCGACTGGCTAGACGATCGGTCCGCCGCCGACGAACGAGCCGGAGTTGTAGTAGACGCTGCAGATCTCGACGCCACCCCAGCTGGAGTGAATCATCAGGCCGCCGCCGATGCACATGCCCACATGCCCGGTCGAGCTCGTGCTGGAACCCCAGAACATGAGGTCGCCGGCCTTGAGGTTGGCCTGGCTGGTCGTCCAGCCGCCGTTGTCAAGGCACCAGCCGATCATGGAGTTGCCGCGGCCGTTGCTCAGGCGCTGGCCACGCGGAATGGAGATGCCCGCCTGCCGGAAGGACCACCAGACCAAGCCGGAGCAGTCGAACTCCTGATAGGCGATGGCGTTGCCCGACCAAGAGTAGCTCACGCCGACCTGCGACTTTGCGTAGTTGATGGCTGCCGACACGCCCGAGCCCAGGTTGGGCACCGTGCGGGACGAGGACGAGCTGCTCGAGCTCGACTCGGTCTCTTCCTCAGGCTCGCTCTCGGACTCGGTCTCGGTCTCTGCCTCGGACTCCGTCTGGGTCTCCGCCTCAGTCTCGGTCTCGGTCTGCTCCTGCTCCTGCTCCTGCTCGCCTGCGTTCTCCTGCTCGGCCTCTTCCTGCTGTGCGGCCTCTGCGGCAGCACGCTCCTCGGCCTCCTTGCGAGCCTTCTCCTCGGCCTCCTTGCGAGCCCTCTCCTCGGCCTCCTTGCGCGCCTGCTCCTCGGCAGCCTTGCGCTCGGCCTCGATCTGGGCCGCGATCTGCTCCTGCAGCTGCGCGTCCAGGCCATTCACATAGCTCTGCTGCTCGCTCACGGCCTCCTGCAGCTCGCTGGCAATCTGCTTGCCCTCCTCGACGAGCTTCTCCTGGTTCTTCTGCTCGGTCTCCAGCGTTTCCTTCTGGGTGTCGAGCTCCTCCTGGATGGTGAGCACCGTCGAGATGGCGTCGCTCTGGTGCTCGGCCACCTTGTCGGCGTAGTACACGCGCGAGACGAGGTCATCGAGCGAGCTTGAGCCAAACAGGAACGACAGGATGTTGATGCCGCTCTTGTAGTTCTCGGCCATGTTCTCGGAGAGGACCTTGCGTGCCTCGACGAGCTCCTTCTCCTTGACCTCGATCTTGTCCTCGGTCTCGCCGATCTTGGTGCGCGTGATCTCGAGCTTGGCCTGGGTGAGC
>CAMYZR010000167.1 GCA_947303905.1 uncultured Atopobiaceae bacterium | reverse complement strand
GTCATCAGGCTTGTTGCTTACGATGTCGAGGGCGCTCTTCACCTCGTAGCCGAGGGACCTCAGCTTGCGAATCTCGCGGTTCATGCGCGGAAGGCCCAAGACCATGTCAGCAATCTCCGAGACGCTGTGGCTCATGTACTTGGACGATTGCTCGTTGAACGCGAAGGTCGTTGTGGAGCACACCCAGGGCAGACCGTGCTTGGTGGCAGTCAGCTTGCCCCAGAAGCACGCCGAGTCGGTCACCACCACGTCGGGCTTCCACGACGCGACGTCCTCAGACACGAGCGGATCGAGGTTGGCGACGGTTCGGAACGACTGCACGCTCATCTCGGTGGTGGACACCCTGCGCAGCTTGCGCTCGGCCTTTGCGTCTACGGGCGGCAGGTAGGCGTCACAGGCGACGAACTGGGCACCCGCGCCCTCGATCTTCTCGCGGAACTCCTCGAACGAGTAATAGCGGACCTCGTGGCCGCGGCTCACCAGCTCGCGCACCACCTCGATGGTGGGGTTGGTATGGCCGTAGGCGGGGATGCAGAACCAGAGGACCCTCATCGCCGATCACCATCGAACACCGCGCTGATCCAACCGTCGAACTGCTCCTTTGGAGGAATGGCCAGGCCACGCTCGATGTCGCCCAGGATGACGAGCGTGTCGCCCGGCTTGATGCCGAACATGTCGCGCGCCTCCTTGGGAATGACGATCTGACCCTTGGCGCCAACCGTCGCCGTCCAAGCCCCCTTGCCTCTTGGCATGGCCATGGTTTTTCCTCCTTTGTAGTATGACTAGTTATACAAATCATACTACATAGCGATAAGCAGCGCCTTCTTCCATGGGCAATTAGGAAGTCGCAGACACCTTCCAGGCACCCGCGACGTCAATTCATCCAATCGAACTGGCAACCATGTCCAGCACGCGTCCTCATACCTGGCGGAAGTCCGCCAGACGCTCGAGCACACGCTCGCGCCACCCGCCTTTGAAGAAGAGGCAGGCCATGGGGTCGACCGTGAAGTAGTCGGGCTTCTCGCCACGCTCTATGCCCTTGAACATCGCGAGCGCGCGACACCCTCCTGCGCAGTAGCCGAACCAAGGGCATGCGTCGCACTCGGCGTTGGCCTTGCGCAGCATGTGGAGGTTTGCGCAGACATCGTCGTGCCATGCGCCCGAGACGATGATGTCCCTCAGGCTCCTGTCTCTCAGGCTATCGAGCGGATGCCCGAGCTCGGCGGCGTGTCCGCCCATCTGCAGGCACGGCACCACGTTTCCCTCGCAGGTCACCGCCATCATCACGCGGTTTCCGGGGCAGACGGGGCGTGTCGGTCGGCAGGCTCCGTCCCTGTCCTTCACCGGGACCATGGAGTACGCGCCATACGCTGGATACAGCACCAGGAACATCCACATGATCACCTCCATGCGATGGCCACCGTGCAGGTAGCGCTCGGCGAGGCGAAGCATCCCGTCGAAGTACTCCGGTGTCGAAAGCGAGCCGCCGGGGTTGTTCTTCTGCCACCTCTCCAACGGGATCGTGCGAATGATGCGTGCGCAATCGACGCCGATTCCATCGAGCACGCGTAGCGTCTCAGACAGTGACTCGATATTGTCCCTATAGGCCTGCACTTGGGCGTAGGTGCGGAAGCCCCTGTCGTGGCAAAGCGCGAAGGCCTCGAGCGTGCGTGCCTCGATGCCCCGGGCCCCGCGCATCCAGTCGTGATGCCCCACGCCGTCGAACGAGATCTTGATCTGTGGCCGGCACCTGAGGCGAGCGAACTCGTCGAGCACCTCATCGGTTATGAAGTACCCGTTGGTCGTGAGCTTCTCCAGCACCATGCCACGCCTGTAGATCTCGCGCACGATGTCGAGAAAGCGCGGGTGGAGCATGGGCTCGCCACCCGTGAGCGTGATTCCATGGAAGCCGCAGTCCGCAGCCTGGTCGAGCAGGTCGAGCACATCCTCATAGCGCCACTCGGCCATGCGGTCAGCGTTCTCCGCGGCATTGAAGCAGTGTCGGCAATTGTAGTTGCACTTGCCCGTCAGCATGAGGTTCATGTAGGGCACGAAGCGGTGCTCGAAGCTGCGGAAGCGCGACCATTCGCTCGGCTTCTCCCCCTTGGAGCAGGGCTCGATGATGCCGGTCTCCACGAGCCGAGCGAGCTGCCCGTCATCTGACAGGTCGTGCTCCCCGTCACAGGCGAGAAGCACTTCGAAGGTCGCCTTGTCAAGACGCAGGGGCGCCGCAGCGTAGCGGTTATACAGCGCGCGGTTCGCGTACTTCCACGCGCGTAGGGCAAACATGTCGGTCAGTCGATAGTACATAGGCCCCAAGCCGTTTCAATGTTGCGGTCGCCCTGCCAGACGGCTGGCTAGCAACCGCCGCCGCCACTGCTCTTGCGACTCTTGCGCAGCGCGTCGAGCTGTTCCCACGTGAGCAGGTCGGGGCTCTGGCGCATATACCGTGCATTCGTCTGGGCATTGTCGAGGTAGTAGAAGCCGTCGGCCATGACGTCGCCGGTCTCGTCGTTGATGACCTCGTAGGTGTGCGATGCGGGATCGAAGAACGTGTATCCACCAGCCACGTTGTCCAACACCTCAACCGGAAGCTCAATTCCCTCGTCCCCGGCGAACTCCATCAGCTCGCCAAGCGACTCGCATGCCTTCGCCTTCTCCTTCTGCTCGTCGGTGAGCGAATCCCAAAGCTCTGTCAGCTCCTGGGAAAGCTTCTCGTTGTCCATAGTCAGTCCTTTCTGCTCGTGCTTACCGTCTCTCCTCTATGGCCGCTCGGCACTTCTCGCGAAGCGTCGAGTCGTTACCGACCTGTTCTGGTGGGGCTTTGCCCCCACGTGAAACCCGAAGATCCGCCAGTGCATGAAGCAAGCTACCCACTCCCTCATTCGTCCCCTCTCTCACGCGAGCAGCAACGCAAAATGGCCCTCTAGCTGGCTGGTCTCTATGAATTGTACGCTGCAGGACTTCGCACCGTCTCAAATTGCGCGGGACGGCAGAATGACAAGATGGAAAGGAACGCCGATGGATGGAGATGAGACATCCCGTCAGCGCTGGCCATCAATGCCAGCGGTAATCCACCCATTCATCTATTGAGCAGGGGTTTTGCCCCTTATCGCTTGTTAGACCGTCGCCAGATGCCCTGAGCCTCCGCCGCCCTCACGAGCTCGTCGCGGAAGTCGGGGTGAGCCAGCGAGATCAGCATCTCCGCTCGCTCCCAGGTGCTACGACCAACCAGGTTGACGCAGCCGTATTCGGTCACCATGAAGTACGCCTGACTGCGCGGGGCGGTGGCGATGTCGCCTTCGAGCGACGGCTTGATGCGGGAGTGCAGGACGCCATCGCGGCTCCTGAACGTGGACGTCATGCAGATGAAGCCCTTGCCACCCTTCGAGAGCGCCGCGCCCTCCAAGAAGTCGAGCTGGCCACCGGTGCCGGAGATCTGTCGCGTGCTGTGGCTCTCGGAGCTGATCTGCCCGTACAGGTCAATCTCCACGCAGTTGTTGATTGAGACCACGTTGTCGATGCTGCCGATGACGCGCACGTCATTGACATAGGTCAGTGGGGCGACGATGACCGTGGGGTTGTCATCCACCCACTCGTAGAGCTCCTGCGTGCCGAAGACCATGCCGGTCATGCTCTGTCCGCGGTGCAGGTTGAGCGCCTTGTTCGTCAGCTTGCCAGCCTTGTGCAGCTGAAAGTAGGCGTCCCCGCAGAGCTCGGTGTGCATGCCCAGGTCCTTGAGGTCGGATTCTGCCAGCCGCGCGCCAATGACGTTGGGCAGGCTGCCGATGCCCAGCTGGAGCGAGCAGCCGTCCCGCACGTGCTCCAGGATGTAGTCCGCCATCTTGAGCTCCTGTGGGGTCGGCTCAGCGATGGGAACCTGGGGCAAGGTCGGATGCTCCCCCTCCACCACGTAGTCCACCTCGTCGATGTGGATGACCTGGTCAAAGCCGCCGCAGATCTTGGGCAGGCGCTCGTTCACTTCGACGATGACGATGTCGGCCTTGTCAAGAATCGCCTTCGCCACGCCAGTCGCGCAGGAGAGGTTGAAGTACCCATGCTTGTCCATGGGCGCGACGGCCATCATGGCGACGTTGACGTCCAGGAAGTGCCTGTAGTACTCGCCGTTGAGGCTGAAGATCATGGGGATGAAGCTGCAGAGCCCGCGGTCCGAGAGCTTGCGCTCGTAGGCCGAGAAGTGCCAGCTGTTGTAGCAGAAGTGCTCGCGCGTGGGGTCGCACTCCGCGACCTCGATGGGGCCGAAGCTCAGGTTGCCGCGGAAC
This sequence comes from uncultured Atopobiaceae bacterium, assembly GCA_947303905.1. Lineage (GTDB taxonomy): Bacteria > Actinomycetota > Coriobacteriia > Coriobacteriales > Atopobiaceae > UBA1367. Next base: position 370 of record CAMYZR010000167.1, on the reverse strand, counting down.
TTGACGTCGAAGAGCTCGTCTTTGCGCTTGGCGAGCGCGCGGTCGAGCAGCGTGGGGAAGCAGACGTTGGTGACGTAATCCACCCAGTCGCCGCTCTTCACGACCTTGACGGCTTCCTCGGGCGTGCGAAGTTTCTGCTGGTACGTGGCGTAGTATCTGTTCATGGCTGCTTCCCTGTCGAGCGTGGCACCTGCGTCCATTATGCCCCACAGGCGCCTCCTAAGCACAGAGTTGCCGCTGTTTCGAGGTTACTCTGCGCCAAGCGAGCGTGCTAGGCACAGAGTTACTGCAGAATCGTTGCAACTCTGCGCCGAACGTCCCTCATCAGATGCAGAGTTACCGCTGTTTTGCAGCAACTCTGCATTGCCAG
>CAMYZR010000166.1 GCA_947303905.1 uncultured Atopobiaceae bacterium | reverse complement strand
TCGAACTTGGGCAGCTGGCCCGTGCCAAAGAGGGTCGGCTGGTTGGTGATGACGGGCAGCCACCACTCCTTGAAGCCCGCCTTGGTGTGCATGTCAAGCATGAAGCTGATGAGGGCACGCTCGAGACGGGCGCCCATGCCACCCAGCACGTAGAACTTGGCGCCAGCGATCTTGACGCCGCGGTCAAAGTCGATGATGCCCAGCTCGGGACCGAGGTCCCAGTGAGCCTTGGGCTCGAAGTCAAACTCGCGCGGCGTGCCCCAGCGACGGACCTCGGGATTGTCCGAGTCGTCTTCGCCATACGGAACGCTCTCGTCGGGAATGTTGGGAATGCCGGCAACCAGATCGAAGAGCTCCTGGTCGAGCTCGCTACGGCGCGTCTCCAGCTCGGTAATGCGGGCCTTGCTCTGAGCCACCTCGGCCTTTGCGGCCTCGGCCTCGTCGCGCTTGCCCTCGCGCATGAGCTGGCCGATCTTCTTGGACGCGGCGTTGCGGGCAGCCTGCAGGCCCTCGACCTCGACGATGGTGGCGCGGCGCTGCTCATCGATCTGGAAGAAGCGCTCGCGATCCCAGTGGGCGTTCTGGCGAGATTCGCAGGACTTGTCCACGATATCGGGGTTCTCGCGTACGAACTTAATATCAAGCATGCGTGTATCGTCCTTCCAGCAGGGGTTACGTGTCGACCAACCAAGTATATACTTGTGCGTGCACTCGACCAAAAGAACGCGCGAAGGAGACAGACATGGACGGGATTGTGGGAGTCTTTGCATGGCTCTTTCAGACGAGGACCGGCGTTTTGGCGCTGCTGGGCGGCGGTATCGTGCTGTTCTTCATCATCTCTGCCGTACTCGAGGTCCGCACCCGCGCTCGCTACAAGAACCACGAGAAGAGCCCCGACGACTGGGACTTCTTTGACGACGAGAGCGGCTGGAGCGAATTCGACGGCGACAACAAGTAGCTCCCCCACTCAGTGAGAGGCACACCAGGCGGTTCGCATCGCGGGTCGCTTTTGAACTAGTACCTGAAAGGATCTCGCATGCGTATCGTCATCCCCTGTGAAACCGACCAGCTGCTCGACGCCCCGCGTTCCGGCCACTTTGGACACGCACCCTGGCTTACCGTGGTCGAGCTCGACGAGCAGGGCAACGCCACCTCCGTCGAGGCCGTCAAGAACGCCGAGCACGGCGAGGGCGGATGCGGCAACGTCATCGCACACGTGCTCGGGCTCAATGCTGACGCCATCATCACCGCCGGCATGGGCATGCCGCCCCTGATGCGCTTCACCCAGGCGGGCGTGACCGTCTTCGTCGACCGCACGGTCCTTACGGTAGGCGAGGTCCTGGCACTGTTCCTGCAGGGCGAGGTGCCCTACATGTCTCCGGACGACGCCTGCCGCCACTAGCGGCTCTCAAAATCGCACGCCTTACATCGGACCTTGCAGCAGCTCGTCGACGAGCCGCTCAAGGTCCGTTCGTTTGCTGAGTTCCGCACGCACCTCGGCCGACTGCGCCACGTTGTCCGTGATGATCGCGTCCGCCTCGCTGCACAGGAAGTGCTCCTGCTCGCTGATTGTATTCGGCGTCCACACCAGAGCGAGCTTGCCCTGGTTGTGAATCGACTCGATCACGGACGTCGTGGCACTCTCGGCCTCTAGCCCCAGGTAGTCACAGTGGAGCGAGGCGGTGTCACCGTATGCCAGCCAAGCGAGGAACCCCGTCTGCATCTCGGGATACTTGCTCTCTATATAGTCGATGAGGTCGTAGTTGAGCGAGATCAGCACCACCTCGTCGGTCATCTGCCGCTCGCGAATCATCCGAACCGCGTCGTCCGCCATCTGGCGGTCGGCGGTCTCCCCCTTCAGCTCGACAAAGAGCACGATCCTTCCCTTTGACGCGTCAAGCATCTCCTCGAGCGTGGGAATCGGCTCGCCCGAATCCTTAAGGTGCAGCTCCTTTACCTGTGCAAGCGTGAGCTCACTCGGCTTTCGCGGATCGCCGGTCAGACGCTCAAACGTCGTGTCGTGGTTGATCACATAGTTGCCATCCGACGTGCGCTGTATGTCAGTCTCGCTGCCATAAGCCCCTTCGGCAATGGCAGTCTCGACCCCTCGGACGGTGTTTTCGGGGCCGTCGTTGCCCCCACCCCTGTGAGCTATGACCCGCGTCTCTATTCCAGGGGGAAACAGCAGGTCAAAGTAGACATCCATCACGGTTGCAGCCACACCCAGCGCCCCCACGCCCGCCATGACGGCAACCATCGCTAGCAGATGGTGCCTCTTGTCGCGCACGGGAATCGTCACGGTCTCACCGCGCGAGTACTCGTAGTAGAGCTGCGTGAGCTTGAGCACGAAGAATGGGTCTAGGAGGAATGACGCAAACGACGAGACAGCCGTCGCAAGCAGAACGAAGAACAGCATCAGGATGCGCGGGCCATCAAATACGTAGACACCAACCACCGGAAGCACGGCAACCACGACGACAAGCCCTGCCGCGATGGCACAGCGCACGTTGAACAGCACGGTCTGCACGAGGAAGTCCCTCAGGTTTTGGCAGACCATCCGCCGCGATCGGATCAAGGCCCCTCTCACGTCGGACCTGTCCAGCAGCACGATATGAAGCACAAAGGCGTGCAGAAACCCAATCCCCACGAGACCGACGAGCGCAACTATATATAGAACGAGGTAAAGGGGCGTGCTGGTAATGACCGACGTGATGAACGAGGGAATGTAGATCTGCGATGTGAGGGAGATGGAAAGCCCAAAGCCCGCAATCGGCACGATCAGAGCAACGTAGAGGACGACGAGCAGGCCTGCAGGGTTGAGAAATCGTCGCATGCCCGCTGCGCCAAAGGCAAACGCCTTCGAAACGGGCGCGCTCTCGCCTCGGATGATCTGCGAGCAGTACCAGATTTTGGTGTTGAGCTCCAAGGCCACATAGAAGAACAGGACGGCAAGGCCCATGACGATCAGCAGCAGGCCCTGCCAGCTGGTGAACAGGAACAGATAGTCACCGCTTGTGACGGCGACTCGGCCCGCCGACTCGATGGCCCATTGCGACGCATTTCCGAGGGCGTATAGAACGATGCCCAGCGCAAGCTTGGTCACGAGCTGGTACTTGACCAGCTCGGGAATGGTCTGCAGGTATTGATACCAAGCGTTCTGTTGCCCGTGCCTCTTGCGTCGCGCCACCAGCGTCCCCTCTCGACCCTGTGTGACCATTGTACTTATCCCGCAGGTAGAAGACGCAGCGCACGTGCTCCTCGGGTGTTAGTGCAAGACGTTGGGGGTGGCCCCTGTTGTCTCGCCCTGGGTTTGCGCATGAAAAAAGGCCCCGGAGGGCCTGAGAGTGCGTGGTGCGGGCGAAAGGACTTGAACCTTCACGGGGTTGCCCCCATACGGACCTGAACCGTACGCGTCTGCCAATTCCGCCACGCCCGCGTTGCGATTTGTAATGATACTACTATCTGGTTCGCCTTTGCAACTGGAAATTTCGACTTTTGTCGCCAATCATAGGCCGCACACCCCTGTGAATAGAGCCAAACATCCCGCGTGCCCGCGCATCAATCGTCTGCAAGAGGGGTAAACTAATCCCAAACAAACGACCACCGCAAAACGCAGCTCAAACAACGACGCAGGAAGGTCCATGGCAGACTCTCGTCCCATCGTCCACAATCAGGCAGGCGCCGCCGAATCTCGTCCCTACAACGACGTGATTCTCAACCGCTACCGCATCATGGAATCGTGCGGGACGGGTGGCTTCGGCACGGTCCTCACCTGCTGGGACACGCGCCTTCAGCGGCGCGTGGCCATCAAGCGTCTTCCGCTGACCGGCAACAACCCGACCTCCACCCTGCAGGAGGCCCTCGCGGAGGCCCGCACCTCGAGCATGCTGGCCCATCCCAACATCATCACGGTCTTCGACTTCGAGGTCGAGGGGCCCTATGCCTACCTGGTGATGGAGTATGTGGACGGCATGACGCTGGCCGAGCTGCTCGCGCGCGTGGAGGGCGGCGTTCTCACCGGTGACGAGACCGCCTGCCTCGTGCAGTCCGTGGCATCGGCTCTGGGATTTGCGCACGAGAACGGCGTCCTGCACATGGACATCAAGCCCACCAACATCATGATCGACCGCACGGGCGTCGTGAAGCTCTGCGACTTTGGCATGGCAACGCTTGCCTCCGCGGCCGGCTATGGAGGCGCTCGCGGCGGCACCGTGGGCTACATGCCTCCCGAGCAGATCGAGGGCGGCGTGGTGGACGAGCGCAGCGACATCTTCTCGCTGGCCGTGGTGACGTGGCAAGCCCTGCTGGGCTTCTGCCCCTTTGCGGCACCGACTGCGGAACGCTCGCTCGAGCTCATCCAGAAGGGTCCGGGCAAGCCCTCAAAGCTGAATCCAACCCTCGCCGGCATGGCGGAGGAGGCGCTGCTCGGCGCCTTGGCCGCGAGCCCGCAGGCACGCATCCCCTCCGTCGAGACGCTTGCAAAGGAGCTGGTCTTTGCCCTCGGCGACCCCGTCGCTGGCGCCACCTCCCTCTGCGGGCTCGTGTCACAGGCACCCGAGAACGCCGCGACCGACCCCGACGACTGGGAGGGCGAGCGCCTGCCCCTCGCCGTCAGCTACCCGTGGATTCCCTCCGCGTTCGTGCGCACCATCTCCGCCGTGGTCACGCTCTACCTCGCCTGGTGGCTGACGCCGGTCTTACT
>CAMYZR010000165.1 GCA_947303905.1 uncultured Atopobiaceae bacterium | reverse complement strand
CCTGAACCCAGAGTTCACCGGCTTCTCGTTGTATGCCGAGGTGGACAGCTGACAAGAAGTGCTACCGCGAGGAGCAGGGGCTAGCCGCCTAGGCCCCCTACTCCAAGAGGCCCGGGCTCACACAGCCACCAGCTGCACCATCTGGCAAGTCTCCGAAAGCCTTGGGACAGCTCGCTACTGAACGAGCGCCCGCGCCGCGGACGAGACGAGCTCGCTCACCGTGGGGTGTGGGTGGATGACGGCCGCAAGCTGCGTGGCGGTGCAGCCGAGCGAGATGGCGAGCGCCAGCTCTGCCACGAGGTCGGTCGCACGCGGGCAGACGAGCTGGGCGCCGAGGATGGTCCCTGTGCTGGCATCCGCCACGAGCTTCACGAACCCGCTCTCGGAGCCCTCTACGAGGCACTTGCCATTGGCTCCGGTCAGCGCCTTGGCCGTGCGAACCGCCATGCCCTGCGCCTTTGCCTCGCTCTCGGTGAGACCAACGGAGGCGACCTCGGGCGAGGTGTACACGCAGGAGGGAACGATGCCCGTCTCCACCAGCGGATCGTCACCGCAGATGGCAGCCACGACGTTTCTCCCCTGCGCCTCGGCCACATGGGCGAGCTGGATGTTGCCCGCGACAACGTCACCGATGGCCCAGAGGTGCGCCACGCTCGTGTGGCCGGCTGCGTCGCACACGAGGGCGCCACGCGTGAGCTCCGGTGCAAGGCTGGCCGAGAAGAGTCCCTCGGTGTTGGCGTGCCTACCACAGGCCACGAGCACACCCTCGGCCTCCACCGCCTTCTCGTTGCCGCGCTTGTCGACATAGCTCACCGTCAGGGCACCGGGCTCGCCCTGGATGCCGGTGACGCGCGCGGAGGCCTCCACGGCCACGCCATGCTTCTTGAGGTGCATGGCTACGCGCTGGGCGATCTCTCGGTCGAACGGTGGCAGGATGCGATCGGTTGCCTCGAGGATGGTGACGCGCGCACCGAGCGACGCGTACATGGTGGCAAACTCCACGCCGATGACGCCGCCTCCCACGATGACCAAAGACGAGAGCTGGACGCCCTCCCCCTCAAGCAGGTCGTTGGAGCTGTAGACGCCGGGCAACTCGACCCCGGGAACGGGAATCGTGGAGGGAGCCGAGCCCGTGGCAACGACGATGTCGCGCGCCTCGTAGGTCTGGCCATCGCAGGAAACGACACCCGGCGCCTCGATGGTGGCCTGTCCCCGTACGAGCGTGACCTTGCGCTGCTTGAGCAGCTTCTCGATGCCTTGGCGCAGCTGCAGTACGACCGCCTGCTTGCGGGCATGCATGGCCTCGAAGCTCGCATCGGGCGCCGCGTCGTGCAAGAGCGCCTTCGTGGGGATGCAGCCACGGTTGAGGCAGGTGCCACCCACGAGGTCGCGCTCGAACAGCACGACTGAAAGGCCGCGAGCCGCAGCCTCCTCTGCCGCCGTATAGCCTCCGGGTCCTCCGCCCACGATTGCGATGTCAAAGCTCATGGTCTGCTCCCTTTTCCTATCTGTTGGTCTAGCGTTGGCGTCCCTCTGGACGACCCGATTGGCCTGCCGCGAGACGTGCGATGTCTTTGGCCATGGCGTCTGCCAGGCCGCCCTCGCACAGCCTCCCTTCAAGCTCCTCGACCGTGCAGCGCGATCCGATGAGCAGCTGCGCAACGGCATCGATGCGCTCCGCGTCGAGCCCGTCGGAGAAGACCACGAGGTCGCGGATGACGCCATCCTCGCACGTGAGGTCGACGCGCACGCTCCCCCAGTCGAACCGGCCCTTATAGCTCTGCGCAAGCCTGCGCTCCCCCCTGTAGAGCCATGCGTGCGAGGCGAATCGCTGCCGCTCGCGCGCAAGCTCGGCCTGGTCAAGCGCCCCCTCGTCCTCGTCCGTGACGGGTGAGCCCATCACCGTGGCAAACGCCGAGCGAAGCGCGTCCTTGAGGTCTTCGACCGTGAGGGTTGGGTCGAGGGCGCACAGGTTCGTCACGCGCGAGCGAACCGAGCGCACGCCCTTAGACTGCAGCTTCTCCGGACTCACGGTGAGGTAGCGGCCGAGCGCGTCGACGTCGACCGCCACCATGATGGTGCCGTGATGACAGCTTGCCGTACCCGTGTGCTGGTAGGCGTGGCCCGAGAACTTGCGGCCGTCTCCAACGACGAGGTCGTTACGTCCGGTGCGCTGCGCATCGATACCCAAGGCGCGGACGGCGTCGAGGATGACGCCGGTCTGCGCGGATTGGTCGTACTCCTCCGGCGTGGTGACGAACGTGAAGCACAGGTTGCCAAGGTCATGGTAGACGGCCCCGCCCCCCGAGCGGCGCCGTGCCAGATGCCCGCCCTCACGCTCGAGCCGTTCGACGTCGCACTCGGCCGTGGCGCACTGGTTACGTCCGATGACCACGGTTCGCTCGTTCTGCCAGAGGTACAGAACGGGCTCACCGGGTTTGACGGAACCCATGAGGCACGCCTCGATGGCCAGGTTTGTGTACGGATCCGTCGAACGGCTCTCTATGCAGCGTGGGGCCAGGGGCATCAGGCCTCCTCGTCGAACTCGTAGCGCAGGTGCGGCTTGCGAGCGGCCTTGACCTCGTCGGGCCTGCCGATGGGGCAGGCAAACGGGGCACCATGGAGCTTGGCCCCATCTTTGCGCGCCTCTGCGAGGATCTGCGTCATGAGGCCCACGAACTCGTCCAGGGTCTCGCGCGCCTCGGTCTCGGTCGGCTCGACCATGAGCGCCTCGTGCACGATGAGCGGGAAGTACATGGTGGGCGGATGGATGCCAAAGTCGAGCAGGCGCTTGGCGACGTCCATGGCAGACACGCCCGTCTCTGCCTTGAGCGGGCCACAGTCGATGACGAACTCGTGCATGCAGCGCTTGCCGTACGGAAGGTCAAACCCAGCCTCGACAAGACGGTGGGCCAGATAGTTGGCGTTGAGCACCACCCCGGCGGATGCCTCGGGGATGCCCTCGCGGCCAAGCGTGAGGATATAGGTGAGCGCGCGCACCGCCACGAGGAAGTTGCCGTAGAAGCTGCGCACCTTGCCCACGCTCTGCTCGGAGGTCTCAAAGGAGAGGATGCCGTCCTCGCCCTCGACCACATGCGGACCGGGCAGGTAGGGTGCCAGGAACTCCTTGCAGCCCACGGGACCCGAACCGGGACCGCCTCCGCCATGCGGCGTGGAGAAGGTCTTGTGGAGGTTCAGGTGCACGCAGTCGAAGCCCATGTCGCCTGGCCGCGCATGGCCCATCACCGCATTGAGGTTGGCGCCGTCGTAGTAGCAGAGGCCGCCCGCCTCGTGGACGATGCGACAGATCTCGAGGATGTTGGGGTCGAAGAGCCCCAGCGTGTTGGGGTTGGTGAGCATCAGACCTGCGGTGTCCGGGCCCACGGCAGCGCGAAGGGCGTCAAGGTCGACGCCACCCTCGGCGTTGCTCGGCACCGCGACGACCGTGAAGCCCGCCATGACCGCGCTCGCGGGGTTGGTGCCATGCGCGGAGTCGGGGACGATGATCTTGGTGCGTGCGGTGTCACCGTTGGCAAGATGATGGGCGCGGATGAGCAGGAGTCCCGTGTACTCGCCGTGGGCACCAGCTGCTGGCTGCAGCGTCATGGCATCCATGCCGCAGATCTCCGCAAGCATGCCCTCAAGCTCGTGCATGGTACGCAGGCACCCCTGGGCGGTCTCCACGGGCTGGAGCGGGTGGATGTCGGTGAAGCCCGGAAGGGCTGCGACCTGCTCGTTCACGCGCGGATTGTACTTCATGGTGCAGGATCCGAGCGGATAGAAGCCGTCGTTCACGCCATGTGTCTGACCTGCCAGCTCGGTGTAGTGCCGCCCCAGGTCGACCTCGGCCATCTGGGGAAGGCGCGGGGCCTTGCCGCGCAGGAGGCTCTCGTCAAAGGCAACCTCAGGCACGTCAAGCTCGGGGAAGACGGACTGCCTGCGACCGTCAACGCTGCGCTCGAAGAGAAGCTTCATCGGTCACACACCTCCTTGATGGCAAGCACGGCACGGTCGATGTCCGCACGCGTGTTGAGCTCGGTGGCGCACCACAGGATGCCACCGTGCGTGGGAAGACCGGCCAGGATGCCGCGCTTTGCGAGCGCGTCCACCAGCTGATCCGCATCCACGGGACAGGTGGTGAGGAACTCGTTGAAGAAGGGACGTCCGCTCATGGGAGCAAAGCCAAGCTCAGCAAGCCTATCGGCGAGGTAGTGAGCATGGGCGGCGCTGAGACGTGCGGCCTGCGCCAGGCCTTCGGGCCCCACGGTCGCGAGATACACCGAGGCGGTCATGGCGCAGAGCGCCTCGTTGGAGCAGATGTTGGACGAGGCCTTCTCGCGGCGGATGTGCTGCTCGCGGGCCTGCAGGGTGAGCACGAAGGCGCGCTTGCCCTCGGCATCGGTGGTCTCGCCCACGATGCGCCCGGGAAGCTTGCGCATGAGGGCCTTCGTGGCGGCCATGATGCCCAGGTACGGACCCCCAAAGCCGAGAGGCATGCCCAGGGGCTGACCCTCGCCCACCGCGACGTCGGCACCGTACTCGCCCGGGGTGCGCAGGATGCCGAGCGATATGGGATTGAAGCCCATGATCGCCTTGGCGCCCGCCTCATGGGCGATGCCCACGACGCCATCCATGTCCTCGATGACGCCGAAGTAGTTGGGACTCTGCACGTAGACGGATGCCGTGGCGGGGCCAACCGCCGCGCGTAGCGCATCGAAGTCG
>CAMYZR010000164.1 GCA_947303905.1 uncultured Atopobiaceae bacterium | reverse complement strand
TCGACAGAGGTTTTTGAGACCACCGCGTCTGCCAATTCCGCCATCCGGGCTTGGTGCGAACCTGCAAGACTATACCACGGAATCGCCCGTCCGCAAAAGACGATGACACCAAGGTCGATAATAAGTGCGCAGCACGGCTAGTCTGACCACGACTCCCGCTCGACCCCTGGTTGCATGTAGGGGTTAGTGGCGATCTCGTAGCCCATCTTGGTGGCCGGCCCATGCCCGCACAGAAGCGTCACCGAGGGATCGATGAGGTGAGACAGGCGCGCGAGCGTCTTGCTCATCTTGCTCCAGTCGCCGCCCATGAGGTCGCAGCGGCCGCAGCCTCCGGCAAAGATGGTGTCGCCCACAAAGGCTACGCCCTCCGCAGAGCCGTGACCGAGAAGCACGATGCCACCAGGGGTGTGCCCTGGCGCCGCCACCACCTCGAAGCGAGCCGTACCAACCTCGATCACATCGCCCTCAGAGAGCAGGCGGTCGGGTTCGGGCGGGTTGGAGAGCTCGCCGATCACAAACGAGAGGTCATGCGAGGAGACCTCCATGGCGCGCACCGCAAGCTCCGCGTCATCGGCCGAGATGGCCCAAGGGGCTCCGGTGGCCTCCACCAAGGCACGTATCCCGCCGACGTGGTCGTGGTGACGATGGGTGGCCACGACCTGCGTCACCTTGACGTCGGAGAGCTCCTCGGCGATGCGGGCGCCCGATGCGCCGGGGTCCACCACGAGGCACTCCCCCGCGCTCACGTAGGCGTAGCAGTTGGTCTGGATGTCGCCCACCACAAAGAGGCGAATCTCGTCCTTGTCGGCCATGGTCGGCTCCTATCCCCGGCGCTTGAGCGACTGGGCACCCTCGCCCGGCTCGATGCGCCTCGCATCGTAGACTGACGGGACCCTGCCCACGCGCGCCAGAAGCGGCGCGAGAAGCGACGCGTTGGAGAGCGAGATCAGGAAGCGCAGGCGGGCGACGCCCGTGGCGCCGGTCTGCGTGGCTGCCGACAGGATGTTGCACCCCGCCTCGGACAGCGCGATGGTCACGTCCTTGAGCAGGCCCATGCGGTCGGTGGCCTCCACCACGATCTCCACCTGGAACTCCGTGGCGCCCGAGGCGTCCCACTCGACCTCGATCATGCGCTCGGGATGCTCGCGCAGCGCCTGCACGTTGGGGCAGCTGGTGCGATGGACGCTCACGCCGCGGCCGCGCGTGATGAATCCCACGATCTCGTCGCCGGCACCGGGGCTGCAGCAGTGCGCGAGATGGACGAGCAGGTCCGGATCGCCCTTGACCACGACGCCGCAGTTGGAGTGCTTACTACGCGTCTTGGGCTTGACCAGCGGCTTGTCCTCTGCGATGAGCATCTTGCGGTTGGCGCGGCGCGCCTCGCGCTCGATCTCGTTGGCGGGACGCGCCATGGCGATGACGTCGTCGATGCGGTGGGCCAGCTGCTTGGGAGAGAAGCGACCCGTGCCCACGGCAGCCAGCATCGTCTCCACGTCGTGGTAGTCGGTGGACTCGCAGGCCTTCTCCAGGGCCTTGGTGACGCGCTGCGAGGAGATGCCGAGTCCGTGTTTGCGCAGCTCGATGGCCAGATATCCACGCCCGCGCTCGGCGTCGTCCTCTTTGGTCTCGCTCGCGAAGTACTTGCGGATCTTGGAGCGGGCCGAAGGGGTGGCCACCATCTTGAGCCAGTCGTGGCCGGGCTTGGCGTTCTTGTTGGTGATGATCTCCACGCGGTCGCCGCTCTGCAGCTTGTAGGTGAGCGGCACCATCGAGCCGTTGACCTTGGCACCAATGCAGTGGTTTCCGACCTCGGTGTGGACGGCGTAGGCAAAGTCGAGGGGCGTGGAGTCGCGGCGCAGGCTCATGACCTCGCCCTTGGGCGTGAAGACGAAGATCTCGTCCTCGTAGAGGTCGACCACGAGGTTGTCCATGAACTCGTGCGGGTCCTCGATCTCCTCCTCGGTGGTCCAGTCGAGCGTACGGCGGATCCAGTTGATCTGCGTGTCGACCGAGCGGTCGTCCGCGGACATGCGCCCGTGCGAGTTGCCCGTGCTCTTGTAGAGCCAGTGGGCGGCGATGCCGTACTCGGCCTGGTTGTGCATCTCGTAGGTGCGGATCTGGATCTCGACCGGGCGCACGTCGGCGCCGATGACGGTGGTGTGCAGGCTCTTGTACCCGTTGGGCTTGGGCATGGCCACGTAGTCCTTGAAGCGCCCGGGCAGCGGGTGCCACAACGAGTGGACCGCGCCGAGCACGGAGTAGCAGTCCCCCACGCTCTCGGTCAGGACGCGCAGCGCGATGAGGTCGTAGATGTCGGAGAACTCCTTGCGCTTGCGGCGCATCTTCTGGTAGATCGACCACAGGTGCTTGGGACGACCGGAGATCTGGTATCCCGACAGGCCCACCCGGCGCAGCTCGTCGTCGAGCACCTTGATGGCCTCGGCGGTCTTCTCCTCGCGCTGGGCGCGCGACTCCTGCACCATGCGGGCGATGCGCTCGTACTCCTCGGGCTGGAGGTAGAAGAAGGCGAGGTCCTCGAGCTCCCACTTAATCGAGGAGATGCCCAGGCGGTCAGCGAGCGGCGCGTAGACGTCCATCGTCTCGCGCGACTTGAGGGCACGCTTCTCGGGCGGGAGGGCCGCCATCGTACGCATGTTGTGCAGGCGGTCCGCCAGCTTGATGATGAGCACGCGGATGTCCTTGCTCATGGCAAGGAACATCTTGCGCAGGTTGAGGGCCTGCTTCTCGTCCATCGACGAGACCTGCACCTGCGTGAGCTTGGTGACGCCGTCTACCAGCTCCGCCACGGTCTTGCCGAAGCGCTTCTCGAGGTCGGCGAGGGTCGCCTCGGTGTCCTCGACCGTGTCGTGAAGGATGGCCGCGCAGATCGGGTCCTCGTCCATGTGCAGGTCGGAGGCCAGGATGATGGCGACCTCGACGGGATGGTTGATGTAGGGCTCGCCGGAGCGACGCTTCTGGTTGCGGTGGAACTCGCGAGCGAACTCATAGGCGTCACAGACCTTGTCCATGGCCTTACGGTCGAGGTAGTTCGCGCAGGTCACCTGCAGGAGCCTCCAGTTGTCGGCTCCGGGTGCGACGTCGCGCTTGCGTGGCGGACCCTGGACTTGTGTCATATCACCCATGTGAACCCCCTAACCGTCGACGATGCGTCCGAAAGACGGCGTGATCGGCCTGTTGATACGCGCGAGCATGGCTTCGGGATCCGCCGTGAGCGCCCAGTCGCGGAAGTCCGCGAAGGCGTCCCGGGCGCGCAGGCCCTCGAGGTAGCGCGTGGAGCGGTCGAGGTCCATGCGCCGAGGGTTGTCCACCATGGTGATCCTGCGCGCCGAGCCGTGCCCGCTTGTCTCCAAGAAGCCCAGCTCGCGGAAGATTGACACACCACACGAGACCATGTGTTCGTTAAGGGAAGTATGAGCATCGATGCCCGCCGCTGCAAGCGCGATGTCTGCGTTTGTCTGCGCAAACGAGCGATCGCCGTCGCCCTGGGCCGCCGCATCGCGCCCGAAGGCCACCAGCGTGCGGTAGAGCGTGACGAGCTCGTTGCGCGAGGGTGCGGACCCCGCAATGACATGCTCGTTGATGCGGGCGTCGTGCTCGCAGTAGAACAGGTGCACGCAGGCGGGCTCCCCGTCGCGGCCGGCTCGGCCGCTCATCTGGTTGAACTCGATGGCGCCGAACGGCATGTGGAAGAGCACCACGTCGCGGATGTCGGGGAGGTTGACCCCCTCGCCGAAGGCACTCGTCGACACGATGCAGCTGAGCTCCCCGGAGCGGAAGGCCTCCTCGAACGCGGCGCGCTCCTCGCGCGTGAGGCCCGCGTTGTAGAACGAGATTCGCCTGCCCAGCTCGGGGATGGTGCGACGCAGCATGCGCGCCAGGGAGACGGACTGCTCGCGGGAGTTGACGTAGACCACGCACTTGCGTCCCGACGAGACCAGCGACACCAGCGCCAGCTCGCGGTCGCGTAGCTCGCGGCAGTCGCGCAGCGACAGGTTTGAGCGCACGCTGGCGTCGACGACCACGTCGCGCTCGGCGATGCCCGAAAGCGAGCAGATCTCGCGCGCGACGTCATCCTCCGCCGTGGCGGACACGGCCAGGACGACCGGGTTGCCCAGCAGCTCGCGCACCTGTGGCAGCTGGGTGTAGGCGCTGCGGCTGCCGCCCTTGGCAGTGCCCGCGTGGTGCGCCTCGTCGATGACCACGAAGTGGACGCGCCTCGTTGCGGCAAAGCGCTCGGCATGGATGGCGAGAAACTCGGGCGTGGTGAGCACCACGTCGACCTGCCCGTCGCGCAGTCCCTCGAAGGTCTCGTCGCGTGCCGACTGGACCGTCTCGCCCGTGAGCACGGCGACGTTGATGCCCAGCTTGCCGAGCGCCTGCTCCAGGTGGAAGGACTGGTCTGCGACAAGCGCGCGCAGCGGATAGACGAACACGCTTGCCCTGCCCCGTGCGATGGCCTCGCGGGCGGCATGCATGTGGAAGATGAGCGACTTGCCACGACCAGTGGCCATCACGCAGAGCGTCGAGCGACCCGCAGCCAGGCTGTCGAGCGCCGCCCTCTGGGCGGGCAGCAGGCTGTGCGAGCCGATCATGGCGCGGCGCAGCTCGTCATCGAGCGTTGCGGCATCGAGCGTGGCGAGGCGGGCGCGCTCGCCCGAGGCCTCTGCCAGGCGCTCGGAGTCGCCCTCCGCCTCCTGCTCGCAGCTGACCTCGAT
>CAMYZR010000163.1 GCA_947303905.1 uncultured Atopobiaceae bacterium | reverse complement strand
GTCTACGACTTCATCGACAACGAGGAGTTCTTCACGCGCGGCAATCCCTACACCAACCTCGTTGACGACATCCCCGTGTTCACGTTCTTCAGCAAGGCGGCCCTTGCAGCCCTCAACTATATGGACTGGACGCCGGACATCATCCACTGCCACGACTGGCAGGCCGGCCTGGTGCCCGTGTACCTGCGCACCATGTTCGCTGGCACCCCGCTGGCGCGCTCGAAGGTCGTCACCACCATCCACAACCTGCGCTTCCAGGGCAAGTACAACATCCCGACCATCAAGTACTGGTCCAACCTGCCCGACGAGGCCTTCAACATGGGCGCCCTGCAGGAGGAGTGGACCGAGGCCAACATGCTCAAGGGCGGCCTTGCCTACTCCGACGCCATCACCACGGTCTCCAACACCTACGCCGGCGAGATTCAGACGGCCGAGTACGGCGAGGGCCTCGAGAACCACCTGCAGTTCCATTCCTACAAGCTGCGCGGCATCGTCAACGGCATTGACGTCGACATCTGGAACCCCGCGACCGACAAGCTGCTTGACGCTCCGTACGGCACTGCCGACGCCATCGAGAAGAAGAAGGCCAACAAGCTCGCCCTGCAGAAGGAGCTCGGCCTCGAGCAGGACGAGGGCAAGTTCATCGTCGGCCTCATCTCCCGACTCACCAACCAGAAGGGCCTCGACCTCGTCAACGCGGTCATCCCCGGCCTGATCGACGGCAACACCCAGATCGTCATCCTGGGTACCGGCGAGCCGGAGTTCGAGGACTCCTTCCGCTACTACGAGAACGCTCATAAGGGCACTGTGTGCGCCTACATCGCCTATGACGAGGCGCTCTCCCACAAGATCTACGCCGCCAGCGACGTGCTTCTCGTTCCGTCCAAGTTCGAGCCCTGCGGCCTGACGCAGCTCATCGCCATGCGCTACGGCACCGTGCCCGTGGTGCGCGAGACCGGCGGCCTCAAGGACACCGTCGAGCCGTACAACATGTTCGAGAACACTGGCAACGGCTACACCTTCGACCGCTATGACGCAGGCCTGCTCTATGACGCGATCAACCGCGCCAAGACCCTCTACTTCGAGGATCGCGAGGACTGGGACAAGATGGTCATCCGCGACATGGAGAAGGACGTGTCCTGGGCCAAGTCCGCTGAGCAGTATCGCGCGCTGTACCTGGAGCTCACCCAGTAAGTTGTAACGTGAGGCCCCACCGTCCTGCAGGTGGACGGTGGGGGAGTGGAAGCGGGCCCGCATGCTGAAGCAAACGGCATGCGGGCCCGCTTTTTGTCATTGTTGCGCGTTGGCGCTACACCCGATTGCGCCTGAGGTAGGCCGAAGACACCGGGAAGGAGAAGTACGTGTCCGGGTAGGGCTCGTCCTCCAGGGTGAAGTGCCACCACTCGCACTCGTAGGGCACAAAGCCGTTGCGCACCATGGCGCGCTGCAGCAGCATGCGGTTCTCGTACTGCTCGTCGGTGACGCTGCGGTTGTCGGGATGCGAGAGCTCGCCGAAGTAGTCGAACGGCGTGCCCATGTCCAACTCCTTGCCCGTCTGCATGTCGAACAGCGTGAGGTCGATGGTCGAACCCCGGCTATGGCTCGATCGTGAGGCAATGTAGCCGAGCGCGATGGTGTCTTCCTTGTCGATATCGGGATAGAAGTACGGCTTCATACGTATGTCATTGTCCTCGAGCGCCCAGAACACGAACTGCTTGACTGCGGCCGTGGGTCGATAGGCATCAAAGACCTTGAGGCGATACCCAATCACTCCAAGCTCGTTGCTGACGCTCTTGAGCGCACGGGCGGCCTCTGCGGTGATGATTGCGCACGGCTCCTCATACCCGTCGATACGCTCTCCGATGAAGTTGTAGGTCGAGAAGTAACGGATCTCCTGAATCACCTGGGGAACATAGTCCGACAGGAGCACGAAGCCCGAGGGGTCCTTGGTGTAGTCGTACGAGCTCACGGGTCAGCCTTTCTTGGTGACGGTATCTCTTTCGGCGTTTGGTTGATTGTACGCCCATCGGCTTCGGGCCGTCTCAAGCAACTGCCGCATGGGGCAGGGGGTGTGTTCCGGCAATGCCTGTGAACAGGTCTTTTGTGGTGCAGGGACAGAGCCGCTCGAATTGTTCGACCATGGTGAAGAACTCACGTACACTAGGATGCTGGCGATTCTTTTGATGGGGGGCACGCATGCGCGTACGCATTGCCGAGGTGGCGGACTTTCCTGCGGTCATGGAGCTGTACTACGAGGCGTCGGACGCCATGGAGGGAACGCCGTACGACTGCTGCTGGCGCCGTGGGGGCCATCCGAGCGAAGAGTTTGTCTCGGAGCTGATCGACGATGGCGCGATGATGGTCGCGCTGGAGAACGAGCAGGTCATTGGGGCAGTGGGAATCGACCATGACCTCGGACACGACTATGGGGCGCTTCCCTGGCTGGTAGACGCGGCAGACGAGCAGACCGCGGTGATCCACCTGCTGGTCATCGACCAGGCTTGGCGCGGGCGAGGACTTGCGCGCGAGCTGCTTCTGGCATGTCTGGATGAGTCACGGGCGCGCGGGCTGGTCTCGGCGCGTCTCGATGCGACGGCTAACAACAAGCCAGCCATACGCCTCTACGAGAGCGAGGGCTTTGAGATCGTGGGCGAAGACTCGATTGACGTGGGCTTTGACGAGGAAATTCCCTTTGTGGTGATGGAGCTCGTGCTGTAGGCAGCTGTTTTGGCGCGCGCGGCCATCGCAAGGCACGATATTTTCCTGCCAAGAGGCGTGGTGTACTTTCCCGGGTACCTCAAACTCGAAAATCCTGAGACATCAACAGGGAAAACGTCTTCCGTCAATCGAGTTTGAGGTACCCGATAAAGTACACCGCCCTATTCGGGCACGGTCTTAACGCCTAGTGGCGCTGGAAGAGCGTCTCGTGGAGCGAGTTGTACTTGTCGGAGAGGTTGACCAGGACAGCCTCGCGCGTCATCGGCACATGCGTGATGCCCATGGGCCACATATGGCAGCGGATGACGTGCTGGGTCTGCTCGTCCACGTCAAAGTGTGCGACGGCGTTGCAGCGGGCGCTCTCCGCGTGACGGTAGCTGTGCCGCCAGCCAGCGCCATGCCAGTCGTAGAGAAAGAAGTCGTGCAGCAAGGCGCCAACGAGCATTGTCTGCGTGTCTACGTTCAGGTGCAGCTTGTGCGAAAGCCAGAGGCTCGTCCGTGCGACGTTCATGCAATGGGCGAGCGTGCTCACCGTGCCGTGTTGCGTGTATGAGGCCATCTGCTGCACGGCGTCGTCTGAGAGATATGGTGCGAGTGTCGTGTTGAGGGCCTGTTGGTCTTCCTTGGTGAGGCGCATGGAGATCCTTGCGAGTGCGAGTTGATGAAACGCTACGACTGTACCCTTTTGTCTGCGTAATCAAACATTTGTCAAAAACTCGTCAGAATGAGGGACGGAGTCCTGCGCTAAGGCCCCGTCCCTCATGCCGCCCTATGTGCCTCTATACACGCCTCGCGTTAATGGCAATGCCGTAGAATTGGCGGAGCCACCTGGTGGCTATGCTGGCGTTTGAGGGCAAGGAAGGCAGCACATGGTGGAGGTCAGGGCATACGGGCAGTGCGACGTGGCGGGCATGGTTGCGGCCTGGAACGAGGTCGTGCGTGACGGCGTAGCGTTTCCGCAGGTAGATGAGCTCGGTCTGACGGAGGGTGCCGAGTTCTTTGCGGCACAGACCTACTGTGGTGTGGCGGTCGAGAACGATGAGGTGCTCGGCCTCTACATCCTGCATCCCAACAATGTCGGTCGCTGTGGGCATATCGCAAACACCAGCTATGCGGTGGCATCATCCGCGCGAGGCAGGGGAGTGGGGCGCGCGCTGGTCGAGGACTCCCTCGTGCAGGCCAAGACGCACGGCTTCCGGCTGCTCCAGTTCAATGCCGTCGTGGCCACCAATGCCGTGGCACGACACCTCTATGAGAGTCTGGGCTTTGTGCAGCTGGGAACCATACCAGGCGGATTCCTCCTGCCCGATGGAAGTTACGTCGACATTTGCCCGTACTATCACAAGCTCTGAGGGGCGATCGAGTCCTGCTGAGAGCGCCGGCAGCTCTTTCCGAGGCTACAAGACGTACTCGTACATGTCGAAGTCGGCGAGCCCGGTGTCCTCGTAGAAGATCTGCTGCGTGCCGACCGAGACAAAGCCCTCTTGCTGGTAGATGCGGCTAGCGGCAAGGTTGCCTGGCACAACGTCCAGGTGGATGACCCGCATCCCCATCTCGCGGCTGAGTCGGATGGCTTCGCGCACCATCTGCGCCCCTGCCTGATGGCCACGCGCCAGCGGATGCACGCAGAGCAGGTGGATGACCGCGGTCTCGTCGTCCGCAGCCTGCGTTGTCCAGGGAACCTCCGCATACTCCTCGTCCTCATGAGCGACCAGTGCCATACCCGCCGCGGGGGCACCGTCGAGCCAACCCACGTAGAGCTCGCCCGCCTCGATGTGTCCGCGCACGTCGTCCATGGTGGGATAGATGCCCAGCGTCCACTTCGGCCCGTACTGGTCATGGGCTTGATGCTCGCAAACGTCTACGTACAGCTGCCAGACAGCATCCAAGTCTGTGCTCGTGCAGCAGGTGATGGCATCAAGCATGGCGGTAGCTCCTCGTCACTAGGCTTCTCAGGGCAAAGCCTATCACGTCTCGGATGCCCTTCCCGCGCGTGTCGCGCTAATCGTGGCATGCAGGCGTTACACTACAT
>CAMYZR010000162.1 GCA_947303905.1 uncultured Atopobiaceae bacterium | reverse complement strand
GGCCGCGCCGATGGCGGCGTCTGCCGCGAGGAACTGGTCGTAGACCGTCGCGTTGTTGGTCTTGAGGATGGACTGCTTGGAGCAGCCGCCCAGGACGTCGAAGCCCGTGCCGGGAGCGGTCGTGCCCATGATGGTGGCGTCGAACTTCTTGCCCAGGGCGCCCGGAAGGCGGTTGACGCACTCCGCGTACAGCGTCGCGGCGTCGCGGCGAAACTCGTTGCTGAACGGCTCGATGACGGCCAGCTTGTATGGCTTGATGGCCTTCTTGCCGAACGTGTGGTGCGAGACCGGCTTGAGGTTGGTCTCCTCGACCCAGTCGGCCGAGGGCTCGCCGGTGATGGTCTGGACGGTGATGCCCGGGCCGGGGATGCGGATCTGGCGGGCGAGCTGCATGAAGGCGCTCTCCTCGATGGCCTTGGCCCAGATTTCCTCGCTGATCTCCTGCGGCAGGGCGACGTTGCTGGTCTGCCTGCTGATGTCGATTGCGGACATGATGCCTCCTTTGCTAGGCGTGTCAGTTGGTTGCGAAGAACTGCTCGACCACATCGCCGAACTTCTCCGCGTTGGACTTGGCGCTCCCCTGGTCCGCAGGGAACTTCCCCGCCTCGGGGACGTAGGGCGCGCCCTTCGGTTTGAGGGCCGCGATGGCCTCCGCCTGCTCCTTCAAGGTCTCCTCGTCGGTGCCCGCGAGGGTCGCGACGATGGACTCGGACAGCCCCGTCTCTGCCGCCACCTTGGCGACGAGCGCGGCGCGCTCCTTCTCGTCGTGCAGGCGCTTGTTCTCGGCCTCCAGCTTGGCGATGCGGTCCTCCAGCGATTCCTCGCCGGCGGTCAGCTCGTCGAGCTTCTTGGCCTTCTCGGCGTTGTCCTTGCTGCGCTGCTCCCACTTGCGGGATTCCTTCAGCGTCTTCTCGTACAGCGCCTTGTAGTCCACTTCCTCCGCGCCGTGCGGCTCCTCGGTAGTGGCCTCCTGCGTGGTGGCCGTGGCTTCCTCTGCCATGTGGCCCTCCTATCTGCCCGTGCGGGCGTCTGTGCCGCCCCGTGCGGGGCGATTGCATGAAAGAGGCCCCGACTATGCGGGGCCTCCCAAAACACGCCCGTGCGGGCGTCTGATGGCTTCTCGTGGTCAGAACGGCAGGTCGTACAGCTCGCCGTCGTCGGCTTCTGCGACCTGCTCGGCGTAGCGGTCGGGGTCGTAGCCCTCGATTTCGGTGTTCCCCTCGAAGCACGGGACGGTCACGCAGTTGCAGTGCTCGTGGACGTGGCCGTCCCAGTCCCCCCAGTTCTCGGAGGGGCCGATGGCCGCGATCTCCGCGCAGTAGTCGCAGCAGTCGCCCTCGGGCACGAGCGCGTACTCGACCCTCGCCGAGTCGCGCCGCATGTTCGAGTCGA
The DNA here is from genome assembly GCA_947303905.1 of uncultured Atopobiaceae bacterium. Classification (GTDB taxonomy): domain Bacteria; phylum Actinomycetota; class Coriobacteriia; order Coriobacteriales; family Atopobiaceae; genus UBA1367. Next base: position 3,372 of record CAMYZR010000162.1, on the reverse strand, counting down.
TGCAGTGGCGCGCGGCGTTGCGGACCTCGTTGTCGTATCGCGTGATGCAGTGCTCGATGAACCTGTCGGGTGGCTCGCCGTCCACGATGATCTGCACGAACGCGCGCACCGCGCCCTCCATCGCGTCGGGGTTGTAGCCCGACGACGCCAGGGATGCCCACTCGCCGCCGAGCGCCTTGCGCCGCAGGTACTTGTAGAACTCGGCGGCGGAGAGCGCTGCGGTGTCGGCGCCTATCTGGCCTGCCGTGCGCATTATCTGGACGGCGGTGTTCGCGTCGGCGGTGATGTCCTCCCAATCCAGGCGGGACAGCATCTCCACGAGGCCGGCCTTCGGGCGGTCGGCGATTGCGTTGAGGCTGCGCCGGTAGTCTCGCAGGTTAGAGCGTGTTACCGTTGCCATCGCTCGCTCCGAAGAAGTCGGCGGTCAGAGCTGCGGCGGCCTCGCGGGCCATCGCGTCCTGCAGCTCGGCGCGGATGGTCACGATCTCCTCCTCGGAGAAGCCGTTGGAGCGCCAGAACGTCGCGGTCTGCGCGTATCCGGGCACCACGGAGGCGATCTTGACGTTCGCGTCGGTCACCTGCGCCAGCGTCGGCATGGCCGGGTTGCGGAACCGGGGCAGGATGTTGAGCCCCCTGTCATCGACCTCGGAGAACGGCACGCCCTCCTCGGTCGCGAGGCACGCGATGGCGACGTCCGCGAGCACATCGCCGACGTCCTCGTTCCAGTCCTTGACCTTGAGGATCAGCGGCTCGTTCTCCGCGTAGATGGCGTCGGCGCTCGCGGGCTGGTCGTGAACCTGCCCGAACTGCGACACGTGGATGCCCGTCGCCGCAGCCATCTTGCCGCAGAGATTGCGGAAGTTGTCGGACGTGGGCTGCATGGTCGGCTGCGGGATCTGCCCGAACTGCGGGGTCGTGACGTCGGCGGTCATGTCGAAGTTGAAGATGGAGCCGATGTAGGCATCCCACTTGCTCTTTGGGCCGAACGGGTCGCCGTCCGTGCCGAGCAGGTACTTCTGCGGCGACGCGGCAAACGCGGCCGCGATCTCCTCGTTGACGTTGGCGCGCACGGCGGAGTCGATGAGCCCCATGACCTCGCGGGTGATGCGGCTCGTGCCGAACGGCCGCTCCAGCGTGGCCTCGTATGCGGCCATGAACACGGGCAGGTGCTCCAGCCCGTGCTTCTCGTATTCCGCGTTCCATACGGTGCCGTCGCGCTTCAGCCTGATGACGAACTCGTCGGTCACGACGTTGACCCATGCCGGCTCCACGTACCCGTAGAGCTTGCTGCGGTCCATCGCCACGACGAACATGGCGGCCTCGATGCAGTCGGCTGCGTCGTTCCACGTAACGCCCGACACGCTGGCCGGGTACGCGCTGACGTGGGCCCTTCCGCCGTCGTCCTTCGAGACCAGGTACAGGTTGAAGGACTGCTCCAGGGCGCTGGTCGTAGCCTTGCGGTACAGCGTCCGCATTCGGTTGCGGCGCGCGATGGAGTTGAGCGACGCCTGCGCGCCGTCCTCGTTCACGGTCCAGCCGTCGAACTTGGAGTGCTCGACCATGACGTCGACGGCCTTCTTCGCCCAGCCGCACGCCGCGTCGAGGTTCTTCAGCTCGGGCGGCACCGAGATGCCGAGGTCCACGAGCCGGTTCCGCATCGTGTAGTAGGTATGCCGCAGGACGTTGCGGTCGTAGTGGTCGTGCCACGCCTTGACGAGACGGCGGACGAGGTCTCTGTCCTCGCCGCGCAGCCCGTTGGCCGCAGCGACCTGATAGGGGATTCCGATCATCTGACAACTGCCTTTCTCCCAGGCTTCCGTTTGGTCGTCATCGCGCCCCAGTACGCCAGGGCGCATGCCTCAATCAGGCTGGCGTCCGCCTCGTCAGTCGAGGCGAATCCCCAGCCGCCGAAATTACCTATCGGGCGTCTACGGGTCTTGGTCGCGCTGATGTCGAGGGCGGGCTGCCCGTAGTGGGCGATTTGCCGCTCTTTCACTGCGTTCGCGAGAGACGAGTACGCCGCGACCGCCGCCGATGCGGTCGGTCTGACTATCTCCTTCGCGGCCACTCCGTTCTGGAGCAGCCGGTCGTTCAGATTCTGCGCGTTCGACACTCCATCGATGACGATCTGCGCGGCCTTGCCGTGCTTGGCCGCGAGCTGCTCAACGAACCAGTTGATGCCGCTGTTGAGGGCCCTCGACTCGATGACGTAGACGAACGGGGCGCCCTCGTCGGGCTTGTAGCACGCTGCGAGCGTTCCGGTCAGCCCGTCGGGCGTGAACTTCACCGCGTAGACGAGAAGCCCCTCCTTGCGCGGGTTCTCGATGCGGCATGCGTTCCAGTCCGCTGTTGATATCGCGGTGTCATACGCCGCCGTCTTGCTCCACCAGCCCAGGCACTCTCGCGCGAAGCCGTCCGGGCTCATGGTGTCCATGGCGTCGCGCATCGTAGATTCCTTGATGCGGTAGCCCATGGCCGGGTTGGTCTGGTAGACCAGCTCCATGACCGCGTCGCGGTCGGACATGTCCGGCACCTCATCGACAGCCCACTCCATCCACCAGATGGAGGACTCGTCGTCGGCGTGCGCGCTGTCGTGATGGCGCTTGAACACCGTGCCGGGGCACTTCACGTTCGGCGGCGTCCCGAGGAATATCATCTGCGGGTCGGAGTCGGGCTCCGTGACGTCGCTGGCTGCGAACGTCGTGGGCTTGAGCGCTTCGAGCTGCTCGTCGGTCAGCTCCTGGGCCTCGTCCACGATGATGACGTGGTAGGTCTCGCCACGGGCCGCGCTGTTCGTCCTGGTCTGGAACTCGATGCAGCCGCCGTCGGTACCGTCCTCGTTGATGAAGTAGATGCCCTCCGAGCCCGCTGCCGCGTAGATGCCGCGTCCGCCAGGCACCAGCATGGCCGCGAAGTCCGGGGTGCTCTCGATGAAGTTGCGCAGCTCCTTGAACATCTTCCGCACCGTCTTGCCATGGTGCGCGGAGTAGAGGACGCGCTTGCCTTCGATGCAAGCCATCCACAGCGCATAGAATCGCGCGGCGTATGATTTGCCGTTCTGCCTGGGCTTGCTGACGCATATCGTTTTGGCGGCGTATTCGCCGAACTCGTCACGCGCCAGGAAGACGTGGAGCTCGTAGTCCTGCGACTCGTAGAACTTCACGTTGTAGCGGATGAACAGGCCGACGGCATCGTCGCCGTCAGTGTACGACCAGGCGCGCACCGTCGAGAACGTCGGCATCTGCGCGCCCTTACGTAGCACGCGATCTCACCTTCCTACGCGCAGACTGCACGGGGTTGGCGGCCTTGTTGGGGTCAGGTATCGCGTCCAGCTCGCCCATGACCTCCATGAGCCGTTTCGACAGGGCGGCG
>CAMYZR010000161.1 GCA_947303905.1 uncultured Atopobiaceae bacterium | reverse complement strand
CTCAATCAGAGTGCGGTCTCCGGGTGTGATTCCCTTCTGCACGAGGGCTGAGAAGCCACCCAGAAAGTCGATGCCCAGGGTTTCCGCGGCGCGGTCGAGCGTGATGGCGAGTGGCGTCAGATCCTCGTCGGGGCAGGCGGCCGCAATCTGCGCGATGGGCGTCACCGAGACGCGTTTGTTGGCGATGGGGATTCCGTACTCGCGCTCAAGGTCGTCGGCCACCTCCACCAGATGCTCTGCGGTATGCGTGATGCGGTCGTAGACCTTGGTGCACATGCGGTCCATGCTCTCATCGGCGCAGGCGCCCAGTGAGATGCCCATGGTGATGGTGCGCAGGTCGAGGTTCTGCTGCGAGACCATGCTCAGTGTCTCGGCGACCTCCTCGAGGGTGATTGCCATTGTCGGTCCTCGTCTCGTGTGGGTATAGCTCCCCCATTATGCACGAGGTGCACCGAGACTGCAGGATTTACAGATGGCGTTGGGTATCTGCGGACGTCTAGCTGACGCCAAACGCGAAGACCGTGGTGCTCTCGAAGGGGCGGTCTGGGGTGTAGACCGGCTGCGGGAAGGTCTTGTGGTGGATGGCGTCGGGGTAGTGCTGAGTTTCTAGCGCGACTCCGGCAAAGGCACCATAGTGCGCGCCGTCCTTGGCTCCTTCGACGTCAAAGGCGCTGTGGTCAAACACCTGCATGCCGGGAGCGTCGGTCGAGACGGTGAGCGTGATGCCGGTCTTGTCGCCCACGAGGCGGGCGGCCACGGCCATCCTGCCCCTGTTGTCCAGGCAGTAGTTGTCGTCGTAGCCGCGCGGCAGCTGCCCGAGGCGCTCGCCAAGATCATGCGTCTCGCGGAAGTCGTAGTGCGTACCTTCGACAGGAGCGATCTCGCCCGTTTGAATGTGGCCCACCATGGGCGTGTAGCTCTGCGCGTTGATCTGCAGGCGGTGGCCAAGCACGTCGCCAGAGGCATGCCCGTTGAGGTTCCAATACGCGTGCGAGATGAGGTTGATGATGGTGGGGTCGGACGGCGTGGCAGAGAAGCGCAGGGTCAGGGCGTTGCTCTCGGAGAGCTCGTAGGTCACGCTCGCCTTCACCGAGCCCGGGAATCCCTGGTCGCCCCTGCGGCTGGAGAGCGAGAAGGTGACGGACGAGGCGCTTGTGTGGGTGACGTCCCAAAGGCGCTCCGACCAGCGGTGCGGCCCGCTGTGCAGGCTGTTTGCGCCGTCGTTCGCCGTGAGGCGATAGGTGTTGCCCCCTAGCTCGAAGCTGGCACCGGCAATCCGGTTTGCGCACCTGCCCACGATGGCGCCGAGGTTGTAGGCGTTGCCGGCGTATCCGGCGGCTCCCGAGTAGCCGAGGGCAACATCGGGAAAGTCCCCATGGCCGTCAGGAACCCTGCAGCTCACCATGGATGCCCCACAGTCGGTGAGGCCGACGGAGGCTCCTCCGCTGTTGCTCAGCACGAAGAGGCGAGCCTGCCTGCCATTCGGTGTGGCTCCAAAGGGAAAGATGGTCAGCATGGTGGACTCCTGTTCTTGTCGGCGCTACCTGTACTCTACTCGGTTGACGACTTGCGTCATGCGACGCATGCCATGACAGGTGGTTTGGCTCGACGAGCTGAGATGCGCGGTGCGCGGAGACCTTTCTGCAGCCTTGGTGGTGCGGTGCAAATGCAAGCGACTCGCCTCAGACGAAAGGTAAACTTGCAATCAGCTCTAGGAAACCCATCCGCCTCCGCGCACCCTTGGAAGGACAGCCATGCTGTATGTTGGCGTAGACCTTGGAACGACCACCGCGCTTTTCATGTTGATGGATGAGGAGGGGCAGGTGCGTCGCACGACGGCCAAAGCCTATCCGCTGTATTTCCCCCAGCCGGGCTGGTGTGAGCAGGATCCGAATGTGTGGTGGGCGGCGGTGCGCCTCGGCATCCGCGAGCTCGTGCGTGGTTATGATGCCTCCGAAGTCCGCGGCATCGGTGTGGCGGGGCAGATGCACGCGCTGGTGGCGCTCGACGCCGAGGACAAGCCCGTGTGCCCGGCTATCCTGTGGAACGACAGCCGCGCGCAGTTCCAGAGCGACTACCTCAACCAAGAGGTAGGACGCAGGTGGCTCTCCGCCAAGACGGGCAACGTCTCCTACGCGGGCTTCACGGCCCCCAAGCTCCTGTGGCTGCGTGAGGAGGAGCCGCAGGTCTTCTCGCACATCTCCAAGCTCATGCTGCCAAAGGACTACATCAACTACTGCCTCACGGGCGTGCACTCCACCGACTGCTCGGACGCGAGTGGAACCCTGCTGTTTGACGTGCGCAAGCGCAGGTGGTCAAAGGATATGCTCAGCATCTGCGGTCTGCGCGAGGCGCAGCTGCCTCCCGTTCACGAGAGCTACGAGCCCATTGGCACGCTGCTGCCCGAGGTTGCCGCCGAGCTGGGCCTTGGGACCGACGTCGTGGTCTGCGCGGGGGCGAGCAACAACGCTGCTGCCGCCATCGGTACCGACACCGTGGGCACGGGCCGCTGCAACATCCGAATCGGCAGCTCGGGCACCATCCTGGTGAGCAACGACCACTTTATGGTCGACGAGCACAATGCCCTCCACAGCTTTGCGCATGCCGACGGGACGTATCACTTCCTGGGCTGCATGCTCTCCGCGTCCGCGTCGAACCGCTGGTGGATGAACGACGTTCTCAAGAGCCACGACTACAACGGCGAGCAGGCGCGCATCAACCCCAAGAACCTCGGAAAGAACAAGGTGTTCTTCCTGCCGTACCTGATGGGGGAGCGCAGTCCCTACAACGACCCCAACGCGCGCGGCGCCTTCATCGGCATGCATCTGCATAGCTATCGCGAGGACATGACGCAGGCGGTGCTGGAGGGCGTGGCCTTTGCCATGCGCGACTGCCTGGACATCGCCCGGGCCGAGGAGGTGCAGGTGAGCGGCGCGACCATCAGCGGGAACACGGTGACGCCGCTCTGGAAGCAGATCTTTGCCAACGTGCTGGGCATCCAGCTGATCACCAACAAGGTGTCCGACGTGACCAGTTACGGCGCGGCCATGCTGGCGTGCGTGGCTTGCGGGGCTTGGCCCGACGTGCGCAGCTGCTCGCATGCCCTGGTCAAGTCGGCGGACATCATCAAGCCGGACCGCTGGACGTCCACGCTCTACCAGGAGCGTTACGAGATCTGGCACTCTCTCTATCCCGTGCTCGCGCCGAAGTTCGTGCGCATGCGCTAGCGGCAGAGAGCCCATCACCTGTAAGAGACGAGCCATCAAGCAAAGAAGAAGGACATCCCATGACCGACGTGGACCTATCGCGCGAACTCTGCACCTTCATCGAGCAGTGCCCGACCATGTATCACACTGCTGCTACCATCGCGCGTCATCTTGACGAGCAGGGTTTCACCCGCCTCAAGGCGGGCGAGTCGTGGGAGGTGCGTCCGGGTGGTAAGTACTACGTGACCAGCAATAGCTCGAGCATCATCTCGTTTAGGGTGGGGGAGCAGGTCTCGGGCGACGCCTACCACTTTAGGATGGCCGCGGTGCATGGCGACTCTCCCGCGTTCAAGGTCAAGCACGTCCCCGAGCTCGATGGCCCTGGTGAGGTGCTGCGCCTCAACGTGGAGGGGTATGGTGGCATGCTCGACGCGACCTGGCTCGACCGTCCGCTGGGCATAGCGGGCAGGGTCATGGTGCAAACCGACGAGGGCGGGATCGAGTCTCGCCTGGTGGCCACCGACAAGGACGTGGCGCTCATTCCGAACATGGCCATCCACCAGCGCCGCGATGCCAACAAGGGCTTCCCCTACAACCGTCAGGTCGATCTCTGCCCGCTCTTCTCGGCGGGCGAGCTCAAGCGCGGAGCGTTTGATGCCATGGTGGCAGAGCTGGCTGGCACCACTCCCGAGCGCATACTGGGCAAGGATCTCTATCTCTACAATCGCACGCCGGCGCGGGTCTGGGGCTGGGCGGACGAGTTCGTCTCGGCACCGCACTTGGATGACCTGCAGTGCGTATTCCCCGCGCTCAAGGCGCATCTGGCGGCTGCCAACGAGGGTTGCGTGACGGTGCTTGCCTGCTTCGACAGCGAGGAGATTGGCTCGGGCACCAGGCAGGGGGCGCTCTCCACGCTGCTGCATGACACGCTGCTGCGCGTCAATGCGGCGCTGGGCTTCGAGCGTGAGCAGCTGATCAGGGCGCTGGCGGGTTCCTTCATGGTGAGCTGCGACAACAGCCATGCCGTCCATCCCAATCATCCCGAGCTTTATGACACGAGCAACTGCGGGCACCTGAACGGCGGCGTCGTCATAAAAGAGGTCACGAGCATGAAGTACACGACCGACGCCTTCAGCCGCGCGGTGCTTACGGCGGTCTGCAAGCGTGCGGGTGTGCCCGTGCAGACCTTCGCCAACCGGAGCGACTCCGCAGGCGGCTCGACCCTGGGCAACCTCTCTGCCCGCAAGGTGAGCGTCGCGTCGGTGGACATCGGTCTGCCGCAGCTTGCGATGCACTCCAGCTACGAGACCGCTGGCGTGAAGGACACGGGATACCTGATGCGCGCGCTTACGGAGTACTACGGCTGCGATCTGCGGATTGAGGAGTCGGATTCGGTGCAGCTGGGTTAGTGCAAGCGCTTGGTGGGCTTTCGTCGTTCCGTCCGCGGGAGCGGACCCGTAGCCATCACTGCCGCCTTTCACTCCGCTCACCGCGAACCATATGGGTCTCTTGTGACAATCCCAGCAGGATAGTTGTAATTTGCGCACAGTGAGTAAAAATACTCAGCATGTGAAGTATTGCACAGAC
>CAMYZR010000160.1 GCA_947303905.1 uncultured Atopobiaceae bacterium | reverse complement strand
ATGGGCGATGGACGCCGCCTGCAAACGCAGACCCCTCCAGCGCCTCCACCTGCACGATGTCGTTCACGGACATGGGACGCAGCTGCGTGTGGATGCCCGCAAGCTCCTCCGCAACGCCAGAGCCCTCGACGAATCCGCTCTTGCCCAGGCCCAGGCGCTCGCGCTCGGCCTCCTCCGCATCCGAAAGACGCGTGTAGACCGGCAGCACCAGAGCCGGGTCGCCGCTGTCGCGCACATCATGGCGCTCGGACGCTGCGGCAGCGCGCAGCAGGCCCTCGGACGAGGGATGCCATACGTCCTCGGATGCCACACGCCCAAGGCCCGCCTCCGCAAAGCGCGCACGATACTTCTTGAGGCCATCGCCCGTCAGCGTCAGCTCGCCCGCGTCGGCACGAGCGGCCCACTCGTCCACGCATGCCTGCGCCTTGACCACGGTCTCGGCCACAAAGCTGCGCACCGGTCCCGTCTCGCCCAGCTGGTAGATGCCGGGATACACCTCTCCGCGCATGGCGTCAGCCGCCACGCCCAGAGCCCCACGCACGCCGCCTGCCCACGCGTTCCACGCGGCGGCGTCGAGCGTCGATGCGCCGTAGAGGGGCACCCCCAGGCCACACGAAAGGCCCTTGGCCGTTGCGATGCCGATGCGCACGCCCGTAAACGACCCGGGACCGCGCCCGACCAGCACCTCGTCCACGTCGTCCATGGTAAGGCCGACCCGCGCCAGGCAATCGAGCGCCGTGGTGGTCAGCTCCACGTTGGTCTGACGCCGGCAGAGGTGGTCGCCCTGCGCGAGAATGCGCACGTCGGCGCCGCCATCCCGCGGGGTCCACTCGGCCACGGCACAGCAGAGCATATCGGTTGAGGTATCGAGGGCAAGAACAATGAGTGGCGAAGACGTCGCCATAAGGCATCACCTGTGCTTCCGTCAACCGCGCACGCCGCGGCCGGCAGGGGGATCAAAACGCATGCTAGTGTAGTCTTCCGCGCCAATGCCATGGCGTCGCGAGCAAATGATTCACATGCGCCACAGAGAGGCTCCCAGCACACGAGCAATGTCGGCGCCCGCCGCTACGCCGCCTGATCGAGCTCCTCGTCCGCGCCATTGATGTAGGTGTCGCGCAACTCATCGAGCCGGCCGCTCTTCTCCTCGCGGGCAAGGAAGTCGTTCACGTAGGCGCACAGGTCCTCGGACCCAGCGTTCATGAGCGCGCCAATCTCACCCTGGGAGAAGGGCTCGTCGATAAGCGGTGCGGCCAGGCGACTGTCCTTTCCCGCGTAGTAGCCAGCCTCGCATACTTCGGTGATCATGACGTCAGCCTTGCCCTCCGCTATGAGCTGGTTGATCTCCTCGTTCTTGTCATGAATGACAATCGTCGCGTTGGGGAGCCACTCCCGCGCGAGCTTCTCGTTGGTTCCGCCGGGGTTTTCCATCACGCGCACGCCGGGCTGGTTGATGTCATCGAGCGTGCGGTACTTGTCCACGTCCTCCGCCCGCATAAGAGCGGTCTTGCCGTTTGCGAGATACGCATCGGACATGAGGGCCTTCTCCAGACGCTCGTCAGTGCGCGAGACGCCACAGAGCGCAAGGTCGAACTTGCCCGCAACGGTATCGTCCAAGATGGTCGGCCAGGACGTCTCGACGTAGCGCAGCTCGACACCCAGGTCGCAGGCCAAGTCCTGCGCCAGATCGGCGTCAAGGCCCCAGTACGTCCCTGAATCCTCCTTCATGCTGAGGGGGCAGTAGTCGCCCGCGGTGCCCACCAGCAGATAGCCGCGCTCCTTGATTTGCCCAACCGTCACGCTGGTCGACGAAACCTGCGCGCTTGTGTCCCGAAGCTCATCCTGCTTCAGAGTGCTCTGGCCGCAACCGCCCAACACGAGCGTAAGCGCCACCGCGCACGCCATTGCCTTGCCCTTCATCTGTACTCCCTCGCCCTCTGCGTAGCGATCGATTTGTCTCGCCTTTTATACGCAGCCAGCAAGACAATGTCTCACGCTGTTACATTGGGGGAAGAGCCAAGACGTCAAGGCGCCCCGGCCGCATCGGTCGGAGGCCACAGTCTCGGTTAGGGCATCAGGCCGAGCGTCACAGGCTGGCGACCAGCTCCTCGGCACGAGCTCCGTGCGCCACCAGACGAACCTCTCGAGAAGGCTCCTCGCCCACGCCTGCCTGATCGTCGCGCCGCGTCAGGAACACGTCGAGCCGTTCGGGACCGATCTCGTCGGAGAACTGCTCGCCCCACTCGATCACGCAGGGGCCATCGCCTTCGAGCGCGTCGTAGAAGCCGATGTCTTCCAGCTGGTCTGGGTCGTCAAGACGGTACAGGTCAAAGTGGTAGAGCGGCATCTGCTCGCCCTCGTAGACCATGAGTATGTTGAAGGTGGGGCTCGTCACGTCGTCGGTCACGCCCATGCCCGCCGCAATGCCCTTGGTGAGCTGGGTCTTTCCAGCGCCAAGGTCTCCGGTCAGCACCAGCACGTCGCCGGCGTGCAGCTCCTTGCCCAGTCGCTCGCCCAACGCGATGGTCTCCTCGGTTGATGCGGTCACAAAGCGCAGCTCGCTCATCGGGTCTCCTCAACGGGGTTCGCGGCCAGCCAGGCGCCCACCATGCGCATGTCCGCCTCAAGCAGGGGCAGCCAGTCCTGATGGTAGATGGTCGCAGCTGGATGGAAGGTGGGGCACACCACAAAGTGACCGGTCTGGTAGAGCTGTCCGCGCAGCTTGGTGACGCCCTGCTCGGTGCGCAGCACGAACTGCGTGGCAAAGTTGCCCAGGCATACGATCACGTCCGGCCAGATGGAGCGGATCTGCTCGCGCAGGAAGGGCGAGCAGGCCTCGATCTCCTCCGGCCTGGGGTTGCGGTTGGAGGGCGGACGGCACTTGATGACATTGGCGATGTAGATGTCCTCGCGGGTGAGGCCCGCAAGCGCGAGAAGGCTGTTGAGGCGCTGCCCGGCCGCACCGACGAAGGGCTCTCCCTGCAGGTCCTCGTTGCGGCCCGGCCCCTCGCCGATGAACATCACCCGCGCGTTCGGGTTGCCGACGCCAAACACCAGGTTGGTGCGTGTCTGCCCCAACGGGCACAGCTGGCAGTCGCCTACGACGGCGCGGATCTCCTCGAGCGTGACCTCGCGAGGCTTCTGGTGGTCGTGTCCCGGTATCTGCAGGATGGCCATGGTCCCCTCCTCGTCAGCCAGCGACGGCCGCGGCCGCCTCGGCCTAGACATACACCTTCTCCATGCGCATGCCAAAGTTGCAGGTCACCTCGTAGTTGATGGTGCCGCGCAGCTGCGCCATCTCGTCGGCGGTGATGCACTCGTCGCCGTCCTCGCCAATGATGGTGACAAGATCGCCCTCGGCAACCGGCGTCGCCCTGCGATACGAGCGCACGGGGTTGGTGTCCACGGCAAACATGCACTGGTCCATGCAGATGTTGCCCACCTGTCGCGCGCGCTTCCCGTGCACCAGCACGTCCATGCGCCCAGAGAGCGTCCGGGAGAGTCCGTCGGCATATCCCAGCGGAATGGTCGCCACCTGCACGTGCGGAGTGGGCACGCGATAGTTGAGGCCATAGCTCACGCCCTCGCCCACCGCCGGGTAGATGGCGCGCGTCACGCGGGCGCGCACGCTCATCGCTGGCGCGAGGGAGATGCGAGGGGCCGTCGCCTCCGAGGGCTGCAGGCCGTACAGACCAATGCCCGCGCGGCACATGTCGTTGTGCAGCTCGGGATGAAGAATGGTGCCAGGAGTGTTGTCGCAGTGCACCAGGCCCACGTCGCAGCCCGCATCGCGCAGCGCCTTCACGGCGCCCATAAAGCGTTCGGCCTGCAGACGGAAGTCCCAGTCGCGCACGGTATCTGCGGTCGCGAAGTGCGTGAAGGTGCCCGCGCACTGCAGCCCGCGGTGGAAGTCGATGGAGTGACGGAAGTCCACGACCTCCTCAGGCAGCACGCCGATGCGCGTCATGCCCGTGTCGATGGCCAGATGGTACTTGCCAACCTTGTCGTAGGCCGCTGCGCACTCGCCGTACGCAAGCGCAAACTCGCTGGTAAACACGCTAGGCATGATGTCGTACTCGACCAAGGTCGGGATGGCCGCCTCAGGTGCCTGGTTGAGCATGAGGATGGGCCATTCGATGCCCGCCTTGCGCAGCTCCACGCCCTCGGCCACCGTGGCCACGGCAAACTGGTCTGCCCCAGCCGAGCGCATCGCCTTCGTGCACTCGACGGCGCCGTGGCCGTAGCCGTCGGCCTTGACCGCACACATCAGCTTGGTGCCACGGCTGAGCAGCGCTTTGATTGCGCGCGTGTTCTTGCGGACGGCGTTGAGGTCGATCTCCACCCATGCCCAGCGATCCTTGGGTTCCTCCGTCAGCGGCATTGCCAACTCCTCTCAACGCGCCGTCGCCTCTGGCGTCATGGCGCGTGTCATGCTATTCGTACTCCAGATCAGCCATCATCGAGCGCTCCTCGAGAGCATCCCTGGCCAAGCCAAGGTAGTCGAGGAGGTCGCCAGCCATCACGCCGCGAGAGCCATAGCGCTCGGCGGCCATAAGAGCCGCCTGGCCGTGAATCTCGCAGGCAAAGGCGGCCAGCAGCGGCAGGTCGGTGGCCTCCACGGGACTGCAGGCCATGAGCGCGGCCATGATGCCGCCCAGCACGTCTCCCGAGCCAGCGGTCGCGAGCGAGGACGGACCCGGCTTGGGCAGCACCGCCGCCTCGACGCTCACGCAGGCACTGGCGCTACCCTTGGCGAGCACGCACAGCTCGCTGCCCCCGTCGGACCACGCGAT
>CAMYZR010000159.1 GCA_947303905.1 uncultured Atopobiaceae bacterium | reverse complement strand
CCCCGTGTGGCCGCGCGCCAAGATGCTCTCGCACCTCTCGCTCGACGCCACCACGGTCGCCGTCGCGGGCACCCACGGCAAGACCACGACGTCCTCCATGGTCGCCACGACCCTGGACCACCTCGGCATGGACCCCTCCTTCCTCATCGGCGGCATCGTCGAGGAGTACGGCACCAATGGCAAGAACGGCTCCGGCGGCTACTTCGTATGCGAGGCCGACGAGTCCGACGGCTCCTTCCTCTACCTCGACCCCGACGTCGTGGTGGTCACCAACATCGAGGCGGACCACCTCGACCACTACGGCACGCTGGAGAACATCGAGAAGACCTTCTGCCAGTTCATGGACCTGGTGGGCGAGGACGGCACCGTGATCATCAACGGTGACGTCGCCCATTACGTCGAGCTCGCCCGCTCGACGGGCCGCCGCGTGCTCACCTACGGCTTCGAGGAGGGCAACGACTACGTCTGCACGCCCATGCCCTCGGACCACCGTCTGGAGAACTGCTGCAGCGTCAAGACCCCCGCTGGCGTCGAGGTGAACGTGACGCTGACGGCCAATCCGGGCACCCACAACCTCTCCAACGCCACGGCTGCCATCGCCGTGGCAGAGACGCTCGGCTGTGACGCCGCTGCCGCCGCCAAGGCGCTCTCCGCCTTCAAGGGGGCGCACCGTCGCTTCACGCACGTGGGCGACATCGATGGCATCACGGTGGTGGACGACTACGGCCATCATCCCACCGAGATCAAGGCGACCATGGCCGCTGCCGCCGACATGGGCTTCGACCGCATCGTCTCGGTCTTCCAGCCGCATCGCTACACCCGCACCCAGGCCCTGCTCGACGACTTCGCGCGCGCCTTCGACCTGGCGGACCTGCTCGTCGTCATGGACGTCTTCCCCGCAGGCGAGATGCCCATCCCTGGCGTGTCGGGCCGCGTGCTGGCATCGCGCGCCAAGGAGCTCGGCAAGGCCGAGGTCATCTCGATCGACCGCCGCAAGGACGTCATCGCCTATCTCTGCGACACCTGCCGCGCCGGTGACCTCGTGATCACCCAGGGTGCCGGCGACGTGACCTCCATCGGTCCCGACCTGATTGCCGCGCTCCGCGAGCGGGCAGGGGAGGACGCCGAGGCGTGAGCGTGCTTCGGGCCTTCAAGGCGCTTTCCGCAACAGAGGGCGTGAGCGTGGCATCCGATGTCGCGCTCGCCTCGTGCACGACCTACCGCATCGGTGGGCCGGCCGACATCGTGGCCGTCGCCAACACCTACGCGGGCCTCGTGGCGCTGTTCCGCGTGCTGGAGGCGGAGCAGGTCCCATGGGTGATCCTGGGCAGGGGCTCCAACGTTCTGGCCGCCGACGCCGGATACCGCGGCTGCGTGGTCAAGCTGGGCTCCGAGTTCGACCGCATCCAGGTGGAAGGCACCACCATAAGCTCTGGTGCCGCCGTGCAGCTCGCGCGCCTGGTCAACAAGTCCCTCTCCGAGGAGCTCTCCGGCCTTGAATGCTGCGCGGGCATCCCGGGAACGGTGGGCGGAGCCCTGTCGATGGATGCGGGCAGCCGCCACGAGTGGATCGGACGGGCGGTGCGCGACGTCGTCACCTATCGACCCGGAGTGGGTATGCACCGCTACCTCGCCTCCGAGATCGAGTGGGGCTACCGCTGGACGACGATTCCCAGCAACGAGATCATCCTCGAGGCGACCTTCGAGCTCACGCGCTCGACCAAGAGCGCCGTCGCCGGGGAGATGAACCGTCGCCTCGCACGAAGAAGGGCCACGCAGCCCACCGGAAAGCCGTGCTGCGGGTCGGTGTTCAAGAACCCGGGCGACCGCTCCGTGGGCGCCCTGCTCGAGGGGTGCTCGCTCAAAGGCTACCGCGTGGGCCAGGCGGTCGTGTCCGAGCGCCACGCGAACTTCGTGGTGAACGAGGGCGGAGCGCGGGCGGTAGACGTGCTTGCCGTCATCAACCACATGCATGGCCAAGTTAAACAACGCTATGGGGTGGACCTCACCCCAGAGGTCAAGTTTCTGGGTTTCGAGGGGTAGGCAACAATGGCCGAGCGCTGGAATGCAGCACAAAACGAAGCACCGCGCACCCGACATCTTACCTACGAAGGAGACGACAGGTCGGGCGACCACAAGGGCATCAGGGCGACCATCGTCGTGCTGGTCGCCATCGCGTGCCTGCTCGTCGTGCTGCTCGTCGGCTTCATAGCGCTGTCGAGCTCCCCGATGTTCACCATCGCCTCGATCGACGCCGAGGACACCGAGCACCTGAGCGCGGAGAACATCGCCAAGCTGGCAAATGTCGAGGAGGGCACCACGCTGCTCACCTTTGACTCGGCGACCATCACCGAGAACCTCAAGCGAAACCCCTGGGTCGGTACGGTGTCGTTTACCCGCGAGTTTCCTGACCGCCTCAAGATCGAGGTGACGGAGCGCAGGGTGGACTGCGTGGTCAAGATGAGCACCGGGTCGGTCTGCTGGTGCCTGGGGGAGGACGGCGTCTGGATCGAACCCGTCAACCTCACGGTGGCCGACGGACAGTCTGCGGACGACGTCGCCCTCGCGCTGGCACAGAAGATGGACGCCCTGCTCATCACCGGCGTCCCCACCTCGCTCAGCCCAACGGCGGGAGAGTCGTCGAACGACGAGGTGCTCAAGGCCATAGCGGCATACCGCGAGCAATTCTCGGAGGACTTCTCCTCGCAGGTCGTGTGCTACTCCGCGTCGAGCGTCGAGAGCGTGGGCTGCACGCTCAAGAGCGGCATAGAGATCTCGCTTGGGTCGCCGACCAACATCGACGTCAAGGAGGCCGTGATCGGCCAGATCCTCGAGAAGCATCCCAACCAGATCACCTACATCAACGTGCGCGTGCCCAGCCAGCCGTCGTATCGTCGCATCGGCACCGAGTCGGTGAGCGAGGGCTCCGGCATACAGGTGGACGACTCCCTGCCGGTCGATGACAGCTCTGCCCCCACGCAGACGACGGCGACGGGAGAGCAGACAACCGAGGGCGGCGAGAACGCCGACGGTACGACGACGGGCGACGGGTCGGTCGACGGCTCGGCCGACGGCTCGGCAACGGGGGAGGGAAGCCCCGACGAGGGCACCTCCGAGGTCGACACCTCCGACATGATCCTCGGCGAGGACGGTGTCTACTACACCTACGAGCAGTACTACGGACTTGATGGTTGAGCCATCTGAAGCCTCAAGTAGCCTGAGAACGCAGAAAAAATCGGGGTTTACCTCAAGTTGAGCTTAAAAGTTGCAGCGCGTGCAAATAGGCCCATTTACCTGCGTTTTTCACATTTACCACATTTTTGTTGACTTATCGCGACTCCTTGTGTAAAGATAACGCGCTTTGAAGCAGACATAGGGTTTAACCTGAGGTTTAGGGTTTTCCGAAGGCTGCTGAGGGGCACGCAACCGACGTAGAACGAACGCACTCCAAACGCAACAGCATCGCTCAACAACACGTCACGATTGCACAGGCACGACAGGGGGTCGCCCTCACCGCGGACGGTCCCTCAAGCACTAGGACCGAAAGGGTGGCGGCAAGACCGCCGGAGCAAGGCCCCACAAGGAGGAGACATGAACGACAACGACATCGCCAGCAACTACCTCGCCGTCATCAAGGTCGTAGGTGTGGGCGGCGGCGGCACCAATGCCGTCAACCGCATGATCGAGGAGGGCATCCGCGGCGTCGAGTTTGTCGCCGTCAACACCGATGCCCAGGCGCTCGCCATCTCTGACGCCGACATCAAGGTGCACATCGGCACCGACATCACCAAGGGCCTGGGCGCAGGCGCCAACCCCGAGGTTGGAGCCGAGGCCGCCGAGGACAGCCGCGACGAGATCAAGCGCGCGCTCGCCGGCGCCGACATGGTCTTCATCACCGCTGGCGAGGGTGGTGGCACCGGCACCGGCGCCGCTCCCGTCGTCGCTGACATTTCCAAGAACGACGTGGGCGCCCTCACCGTGGGCGTCGTCACCAAGCCCTTCACCTTCGAGGGCCGCAAGCGCGCCCAGTCCGCCACCAACGGTATCGAGAACCTCTCCGAGAACGTCGACACCCTGATTGTCATCCCCAATGACCGTCTGCTCGACCTCTCCGAGAAGAAGACCACCATGCTCGAGGCCTTCCGCATGGCCGACGACGTGCTGTGCCAGGGCACCCAGGGCATCACCGACCTCATCACGGTCCCCGGCCTGATCAACCTCGACTTCGCAGACGTCTGCACCATCATGCGCGGCTCCGGCACGGCCATGATGGGCATCGGCACCGCCGCTGGTGACAACCGCGCCGCCGAGGCCGCCGAGGAGGCAATCTCCAGCCCGCTGCTCGAGACGGGCTGCGAGGGCGCGACCCGCGTCCTGCTGTCGGTCGCCGGCAACAAGGACCTCGGCATCCAGGAGATCAACGACGCCGCCGACCTCGTCGCCAAGAACGTCGACCCCGACGCCACCATCATCTTCGGCACCGTCGTCGACGAGTCCCTGGGCGACCAGGTGCGCGTCACCGTCATCGCCACCGGCTTCACGCAGGGTGGCACGCAGGCCTCGATGTCCTTCGCCGCCCCCGAGCCGCGCCCGCAGGCGCGTCCGTCCGCCAGCGCCTCGCGTGGCGGCTCCCAGGGCTCCGCGACGGCCTTTGACATCCCCGACTTCCTGAAGCGCAGCCGCCTCTAATGGCCGTGACGCCACATCTCACCCGCTACGCCTCGCACGGCGTGACCCTGCTGGGCGACACTCGTCGCCCGGGCGGGGTCACGCTCGCGTTCACCGAGCGCGATGGGGGCTACTC
>CAMYZR010000158.1 GCA_947303905.1 uncultured Atopobiaceae bacterium | reverse complement strand
TCACCGTGCCGGCGTACTTGCGCACAACATGCCATGCGCCACGCATCTTGGCCGCAAAAAAGGAGCGCCCCATCGAGGGACGCTCCTTGTGTTCAATGCGCTAAAGCCTCGACTTACAGGCTCGCCTTGTACTCGTCAAGCAGGGCCTTGGTGTCGGGCACGACGATGTCGCCGCTCTTGATCTTCTCGATGACCTCGAGGGTCTCGTTGTAGAGGTCGGGGTTGATGGTGTCGAGCACGTCGTGGGTCGGGGCGATGCCGATGGCGTCCTCGGAGGCACCGAGGATGATGTTGTCGCCGCCGGTGATGGAGCCGTCAATGATGCCGTTGGAGACGGAGACGACGGCCTCGTCGACCTTCTTGAGGGCGGAGGTGATGATGGTGGTGTAGTCGGGGAAGAGGACGGCCTGGTCCTGGTCGACGCCGATGCTCCAGACGCCAGCGTCGTTGCAGGCCTCGAGCATGCCCACGCCCGTGCCGCCGGCGGCATGGTACAGGACGTCGCAGCCGTTCTTGATCATCTTCTGGGCGATGGACTTGCCCTTGGCGGCGTCACCGAAGGACTCGGCGTACTGGCCCTGGTACTCAACCTTGGTGCCCTGCTCGGCGTTGGCATACTCGATGCCAGCGTAGAAGCCGTACTCGAACTGCTGGATGGTCTCGGAGCTCATGCCACCCACGAAGCCGACCTTGCCGGACTTGCTGACGCGAGCCGCGATGTAACCAACGGCGAAGGAAGGCTCCTGGGCCTTGAACAGCACGCCGGTCAGGTTCTCGGCGCCGTTGTCGTTGGTGCCGTCGATGAGGGCGAACTGGACGTCGTCGTTCTGCTCGGCGGCGTTGTTGACAGCCTCGGCCATGGCGAAGCCGATGCCCCAGATGAGGTCGGCGCCGTCGTCATAGGCCTTGTCGAGGTTGGTGGCGTAGTCGGCGTCCTGCTTGGACTCGATGTAGGAGACCTCCCAGCCGTTGTCGGAAGCGAGCTGCTGCATGCCGGCCCAGGCGAGCTGGTTGAAGGACTGGTCGTTGACGCCACCGGTATCGGTGACCATCTCGATCTTGACGGAATCGTCGCCAGCACCGTCGCCTGCGCCGCCGCCGCAGCCAGCCAGGGCCGCAAGAGCGCCAACACCCATAGTGGTGGCAAAGGTACGACGGGTCATCTTGGCATCGAACATACGCACTCTCCCTTATCCCGCGCGCCTGCGACCCCATGCCGCAGGTCTGCTATGACCACGGGGTCGCCCCCGCATTTACCTGAATTCACACACACGAAACACTATACCGCTTACTCGGCGTTCTGTGCAGCCACGTCGAGAGCTATTTCCATCATCTCGGTGAAACTGCTCTGGCGCTCCTCGGCCGAGAGGCTTCCCGGGCTCAGCACAAGGTCCGAGACGGTCATGATGCCAAGTGCGCGCTTGCCCGCCGCCGCGGCGTTGAGGTAGAGCGCGGCCGCCTCCATCTCCACGCCGAGCACGCCCATGGCGGCCCATGCCTCGCTGCCCGCGCGGTCGCTGTAGAAGACGTCGGAGGAGAGCAGGTTGCCCACGTGGTAGCGAGCTCCGCGCGCCTCGGCCGCCTCGACCGCCTGGCGCAGCATCGTGAAGTCTGCGAGAGGTGCGATGGTTCCCGGCAGCTTGTACTGCGCGGCAAAGTTGGAGTCGGTGCAGGCACCCTGCCCGATGAGGATGTCGCGGAGCTCCACCTCGGGTGCCAGGCCGCCGGCGCTGCCGATGCGGATGATGGCGTCCACGTCATAGAAGTGGTACAGCTCGTACGAGTAGATGGCGATGGAGGGGATGCCCATGCCGCTGCCCATGACCGAGATGCGCTTGCCCTCGTAGGTTCCGGTGAAGCCGAACATGTTGCGGACCTGGTTGAAGCAGGTCACGTCACTGAGGTAGTTGTCGGCGACGTACTTTGCGCGCAGGGGATCGCCGGGCATGAGCACGACCTTGGCGATGTCGCCCTTCTTTGCGGAGTTATGAGGCGTAGGCATGGTGCACTCCTTTCGTCAGTCTGTCAGTACGGCAGCCATGGTGCCGGACCTGCAGCCCATGGCGAGGCGTCACGATTGCAGGATTTCGGAGAGGCGGCTCTCCCCCGTCGTAAGCGGGGTGGCCCCCAGGTAGTCGAGCACGGTCGCGGAGAGGTCCGCGAAGGTGGGCAGGACGCCGAGGTCAGCACCCTGGCGCACACGCGGTCCCGCAATGAGCCACGGCACGCACTCGCGGCTGTGGTCCGTGGAGGGGGTCACCGGATCGCAGCCGTGGTCGGCCGTGATCATCAGCAGGTCGTCCTCGCGCAGCTTTGCCAGCAGCTCGGGCAGCTTCGCGTCAAAGTAGCTGATCGCCTTGGCGTAGCCATCGACGTCGTTGCGGTGGCCGTAGATCATGTCGGTGTCGACGAGGTTGGTGTAGCAGAGGCCATCAAAGTCGCGGTCCATCCACGCCAGGGTCTTGTCGATGCCGTCGGGATTGCCGCTCGTGAGGATGTGGTCGGTGGTTCCCCTGCCGGCAAAGAGGTCGAAGATCTTGCCCACGGCGAGCACGTCGAAGCCCTCCTCCTTGAGGCGGTCGAGCATCGTGGTGCCCGTCGGCTCGAGCGAGTAGTCGTGGCGGCGCTTGGTGCGCTGGTAGGGCCACTCCCCCTCGAAGGGACGCGCGATGACGCGGCCCACGCCGTGGGCGCCCTGCAGCTGCTCGCGCGCGATGTGGCAGTACTCGTAGAGCTGCTCCACGGGCACCACGTCCTCGTGCGCGGCGATCTGGAACACGCTGTCGGCCGAGGTGTAGACGATGAGCGCGCCAGTCTCCACCTGCTCGCGACCGTAGTCGCGGATGACGTCGGTGCCCGAGTACGGCAGGTTGCAGATGACCTTGCGGCCCGTGGCCTTCTCGAAGGGCTCGAGGACCTCGGGCGGGAAGCCGTTGGGATAGGTCGGGAACGGCCTGGGGCTGATGACGCCGGCCATCTCCCAGTGCCCGACCGTGCTGTCCTTGCCCTGGCTGGTCTCCTGCAGGCGCGCGAACGCGCCCGTCGGGGCGTCGGCCGGTGCCAGCGCGTGCTGGTAGGGGGAGTCGAGCGCACCTGATATGTTGCAGAGTCCCAGCTGCGTGAGGTTGGGAATGCTGAAGAACTGGCTCGTCGCGCAGGCGCAGAGCGTGTTGGAGCCCTCGTCGCCCCATGCGGCGGAATCGGGCATCTCGCCAATCCCAAAGCTGTCGAGCACAATGACAAAGACGCGCTTGGCCATGGTCGTCTCTCTTTCCTCGGACCCAATGGTTGCACTGATGATACCGCGCGCGGTCCGTGCCGCCCGCGATGGTCTACCATGACCGGTAGAAGGGAGCTTGACGATGGAGCAAAGACCGTATGTGGTAGTCATCGGCGGCGCGAACATGGACATCTGCGGCAGGCCGGATGGCGCGCTCGTGGCAGCGGACTCGAACCTGGGGACAGTGCGCCTCTCCCCCGGCGGCGTGGGGCGGAACATCGCCCACAACCTCGCGCTTATCGGCGTCGACGTGCACCTGGTCACCTGCTTTGGCGAGGACGCGCAGGCAGACGCGCTGGTGGAGAGCTGCACGATGGCGGGCATCGACATCGCGCACGCCTTTGCCGTGGCTGGCGGGGCAACCTCGACCTACCTGTACGTGACCGACGCCCAAGGCGAGATGCAGGTGGCCATCAACGACATGGCGATCCTCGACCAGCTGACGCCGGAGCGCGTGGCCGATCGGTTGGAGCTCATACAGGGCGCCGCCGCGGTGGTGGTGGACACCAACATCCCCGCCGAGACGATCCGCTGGATCGCCGAGCACGTGACCCGCCCGCTCTTCTGCGACCCGATCTCGACGGTCAAGGCTGGGCGCGTCGCCGATGCGCTGGGGGCGATCTACACGCTCAAGCCCAACCGGCTCGAGGCGGAGGCCCTGAGCGGAGTTGCCATCACCGACAAGACGAGCCTGCACGTTGCCGCAGAGGCACTGCTGGCCACCGGCCTCAGGCGCGCGTTCGTCTCGCTTGGGTCTGCGGGCGTGCTCTGCGCCGACCACGACCAACTGGTGCGGCTGCCTCTGCTCCCCTGCGAGGTCGTTGACACCACCGGCGGCGGCGATGCCATGATGGCCGGTCTTGTCTGGGCGTACCTGCGGGGCCTTGACCTGCGCGAATCGGGGATGGCGGGCCTTGCCGCATCGGCGATTGCCGTGGAGAGTGCCCAGACCGTGAGCCCGACGATGAGCGAGGAGGCGCTTCTCGAGCGCATGGGGCGCAAAGGCTGAGCCACTGACGAGACGTATATGCGGGAGCGTTCCGCATTTGGACTATGCTAGTAGCGACAGGAACGAAAGGAACTGCCATGACCCAGGAGAACTTGAACCGCTATCTTGACCTGACGCCTGAGGTTGCCGAGGCACTGGCCAACAACAGGCCGGTCGTTGCGCTGGAGTCGACCATCATCAGCCACGGCATGCCCTACCCGCAAAACGTCGAGACCGCGCTGCGCGTGGAGGCCATCGTCCGCGAGCACGGGGCGGTGCCGGCAACGGTGGCCGTCATCGGCGGACGCCTGCGCGCGGGACTCACGCCCGACGAGATCGACTACCTGGGACGCAAGGGGCGCGAGGTCATCAAGGTCAGCCGTCGCGACCTGCCCGTCGTGGTCGCGCGCGGGCTCGACGGCGCGACGACCGTTGCCTCGACCATGATCGTCGCCTCTCTCGCGGGCATCGACGTCTTTGCCACGGGCGGCATCGGCGGCGTGCATCGCGGGGCCGAGACCACCATGGACATCTCCGCCGACCT
>CAMYZR010000157.1 GCA_947303905.1 uncultured Atopobiaceae bacterium | reverse complement strand
GTGTCGTAGTCGTCGCCGAAGACGTGCACGGCGTCGCGGCGCCCCACGGCCACCTGGGCCACGTAGGGCAGCAGGTTGTTGGGGATGCCCTTGGGGTCCTCGCCCATGAGGCCCGACGGGTGCGCGCCGATGGGGTTGAAGTAGCGCAGCAGCACGACGTCCCACTCCGGGTCGGCCACGACGAGCGAGCGCAGGATCTCCTCGATCATCCACTTGGTCCAGCCGTAGGGGTTGGTCGCGGGCTTCTTGGGGCTCTCCTCGGTGAGCGGCAGGCTGTCGGGGTCGCCGTAGACGGTCGCCGAGCTCGAGAAGATGATGGACTTGCAGCCATGCTCGCGCATCACGTCGACGAGCGTGAGCGTGTTGCCGATGTTGTTGGAGTAGTACTCGATGGGCTTCTGGACGCTCTCGCCCACGGCCTTGTAGCCCGCGAAGTGGATGACGCGGTCGACGGGCTCCTCGTCGAAGATGCACTCCAGCGCCTCGCGGTCGTTGACGTCGGCGCGGTAGAACGACAGGCGACCTGCGGCCTCGGGCCCCACGATCTGGTCGATGCGGTCCAGCACCTTCTCGCTTGCGTTGGACAGGTCGTCGACGATGACGACCTGGTAGCCCTGCTCGAGCAGGCAGACGACGGTGTGGCTGCCGATGAATCCGCATCCGCCCGTGACGAGCACGCAGGTGTCGGACGGGGCCTTCTTCTCGCTCATAGTGCCTCCTATGTAAAAATGTACAACCCTACCTAGTATAGGGGTGCGATATGTACTGGATGTGCTGCGCGGCGCGTGCGGTAGACCTTATCCATGCGTGTAGCGCGTGGCCGCATGCAGCATGTTGATCTCCCTCAGCTCGAGGATCCCGTCGATGTAGGGCTGGTACATCTTCTCGATGGCCTCCACGCCGAGGCTGCAGCCGCTGCATTGTTCGCAGCTCGCGTCGCCACACCAGTCGAGTCCCTCGGCGACGATCTTCATGCGCTCCTCGCGGGTGGTGTCCTTGATGAGCCTGCTTCGCGCCATGGTTGCCTCCCCGTCAGTCGGGCCAACGAACGGTGTTGATGGCCACCGAGAGGTAGGGGTTCTCGCGAGCAGCGCGCAGCAGCACCATGCAGAGATGGTCCATGTCGACCGCGTACTGGTCTGACGGCTTCATGGTGGCGTCGCGCATCACGTAGAGGCGCGTGGGCGAGCTGATGTCGCCCAGGCAGTCATAGAGGGCCGAGAGGTTCTTGCTGTAGTGCTCCGGGAAGCCCAGCGTCACGCGCAGGTAGTCGTGGATGGTGCTCATGTCGAGCAGGTCGCGCTCGTCGATCGGCACCTCGTAGACGTCGCGCATGCGTACGCGATTACTCATGATTCCTCGCGTTTCCGCAGCTAGTACAGCTGCTCAAAGGTCTCGTAGTGGTCTGCGGTATAGAAGATGAGTCCGTCGTTGGAGAATACGATGCGCTCTGCGCCACGGTAGCCACCCGAGTAGTTGATGTCGCACTCGGTCCACTGACGACCCTTCTTGTCGGGCAGCTGTCCGTCATCGTTGTAATAGCGACTGCCACCTATGCTCATGCCCGGGCACACCTCGTCGAGGTTGCCGAGCGAGGCGTCCCATCCGCGGTTGCGGGCCTTGGTCTTGCTGATGAAGTTGCCTGGCAGACGCCCGTAGGTATGGATGTAGAGCGCGACCTCGTCCTTGGAGGTGTACCAGCCGTCCTTCTCGACCGTGGGGCCGCGAGTGGGCGCGACGGTGGTGGTGCCGGCGTCGGAGCTGGTCTCGGAGCTGTCTTGCGGGGTGCTCTCACTGGTTGTCGCCTGGGTGTCGACGTCCTCGTCCTTGCGCTCCGCCTGAGCGTCCTGGGCCTGCGCGTCGTCTTGCGTCTGCTGTGCCACGATACCGGTCGACGCGGTGGTCTGGGGGGTGTCATTGCGACCGTTGACCCACCCCATCACAAAGCCGACAGCCAGCACCAGCAAAAACGCGATGAGGCGCGTGCGGAAGTCCAGTTGGGTGTTTTTGTTCCTAGTATCCATGTGCCTAGTTTGCCATGAAAGCGGGGGTGGTGGCGCTCAAATCCGCAGAATATGGCGTGTGCACACGGCTTGGGGGTGGGTGTACTTGACTGGGTACCTCAAACTCGAAAAACCTGATGCATCAACAGGGGAAACGCTCCCCGTCGATCGAGTTTGAGGTACCCAGGTTTCTATCCCAACACCTCGGCGGCAATTCGGGCGCTCTCGTTGGCGTCCTTTGCGTAGAAATCGGCGCCCACCATCTCGGCATACTCGGGGTTGAGCACCGCGCCGCCCACGATGACCTTGCACCAGGGTGCCTGGTCGCGCAGCAGCTCGATGGTCTCGGCCATGGCGGGCACGGTGGTGGTCATGAGGGCCGAGAGTCCTGCCAGCTCGATGTGATGCTCGACAACCACGTCGGTAAACGCCTGTGGGTCGACGTCGCGACCCAGGTCGATGACGTCGTAGCCGTAGTTCTCAAGCAGCATGCGCACGATGTTCTTGCCGATGTCGTGGATGTCGCCCTTTACGGTGGCCAGCGCGATCTTTCCCTTGCTCGGCACGTCGCTCGCCGCCGCGCTCTCACGCAGCACCGTGAAGCCCGCCTTGGCCGCCTCGGCTGATGCCATGAGCTGCGGCAGGAAGAAGGTGCCCTTCTCAAAGCGAGCGCCGACCTCGTCAAGTGCGGGAATGAGCACCTCGTTGATTACGTACATCGAGTCGTGCGTGGGGTCGGTGTCGGCGAGGATGAGTCGCACGGCGTCGGGTACGGGGCCTTTGCGTCCCGCGAGCACGAGGTCACGGATCTGGCCTTCGGGAGTGTCGTTGCCTGAGGCTGCGGCCTGCGGCTTCGCTTCCTGCGGAGCTGTGGCGGGCATGGGAGCTCCGCCAACGTGCGACGCGATCTGCTGCAGCGTGTCCGCCATTGAGCCAAGCGTCTTTGCGATGCCCTCGCTGGTCGTGGTGTCAAAGGCCGGAGCAGCGGCCGCGGCGGCGGGAGCGTCGCTGCGTCCGGCATAGGCGCTGACATACGCCTGTGCGTTCTCGTCCTCGCCCGACAGCACACGCCACGAGTTGACCACGTCCATCAGGCGCTCGTTCATGGGGTTGACGATGGCAAGGTCGAGCCCGGCGGCAAATGCCGCAGACAGGAAGGTCGCGTTGACCAGCGGGCGGAAGGGCAGCCCGAAGCTGATGTTGCTCACGCCGAGGACGCAGCGCACACCGGGCAGCTCGCGCTTTACCAGGCGGATGGCCTCGAGGATGGCGCGTGGCGCGCGCTGGTCGGTGGAGGCGGCCATCGCCAGGCAGTCGACGACCACATCCTGGCGAGGGATGCCCATCTCGTCGCATGCGGACACGATGCGTCGTGCCACGGCGAGACGGCCCTCTGCCGTGGTGGGAATGCCCTGCTCGTCGAGGGTGAGGCAAACGATTGCACAGCCATAGTGCCTGGCGATGGGCAGCACTGCGTCAAGCGACTCCTGCTTCCCGTTGGTCGAGTTGATGATGGGCTTGCCGGGGTAGAGGCGTACGGCGGCCTCGATGGCAGCGGGATCGGAGGAGTCGATCTGCAGTGGCAGCGTGGTCACACCCTGCAGCTCGCTGACAAGGCGTACCAGCGTGGCACGCTCGTCGATCTCGGGCAAGCCGGCGTTGACGTCCAGGATCTGCGCACCGGCTTCGGTCTGGCCGATCGCCTCGCCCATCACGTAGTCGTGATTGCCCGAGCGCAGTGCCTCCTTCAGGCGCTTCTTGCCCGTGGGGTTGATGCGCTCGCCAATGACGCCCACGTGACCTGCGGGAATACTGACCAGCTGCTGAGCGCTCGTCACCGCGAAGTCGGAGCTCAGGCTGCGTGCTGCGACCTCGCGTCCCGCGAGCAGGGCCTTCTCGCCGGCGATGAAGTCGGGTGAGGTTCCGCAGCAGCCACCGATGACCGTGACGCCAAAGTCCAGCATGCCTCTGACGGCCTCGCAGTACTCATCGGGCTTGATCGAGTAGAGCGTCTGTCCGTCGTGTACGTGCGGCAGGCCTGCGTTGGCCTGCGCCATCACCGGACAGCTGGCCCATGCCATCATGCGCTTGACCAGTGGGGCAACATCGGCGGGGCCGAGCGAGCAGTTGATGCCCACCACGTCGGCGCCGAGGGCGGAGAGGGTGGCGGCGGCCACCTCGGGCGTGGTGCCCAGGAAGGTGCGCCCGTCCTCATCGAAGGTCATGGTGACGAAGGCGGGCAGATTGGAGTTCTCCTTGGCGGCGAGCAGTGCAGCCTTTGCCTCGGCGAGGTCGGCCATCGTCTCGATGATGAAGAGGTCGGCTCCTGCCGCGTCTGCCGCACGCACCTGCTCGGCAAAGAGCTCGTAGGCATCGTCAAAGGAGAGCGTGCCCATGGGCTGCAGGAGTGCGCCGGTCGGTCCGATGTCAGCCGCCACGTAGCGTGCGCCGGACGCGCGGGCGCAGCCGACGGCCGCAGCAAAGATCTCCTCGACGGTCGCATGGCCTGCCAGCTTGGTACGGGTCGCACCAAAGGTGTTGGTGGTGACCACCTCAGAGCCTGCCGCTACATACGCGGCATGGATCTCGGTGATTTCCTGCGGGTTGGTCAGGCACAAGAGCTCGGGAATCTCTCCCGCCGCCAGGCCACGGGCCTGCAGCTGCGTGCCCATGGCTCCGTCAAACAGCAGGAAGTCCTTGCCCGCAAGCACGCGAGCGAGATGCTCGTCGCGCACGCGCGGCGCGCGCAACGCCTGATGGCCGAGGGGCGTGATCGTTGCAACGGAGATGCTATCCACGGCAGGTCCTTCCCGTCT
>CAMYZR010000156.1 GCA_947303905.1 uncultured Atopobiaceae bacterium | reverse complement strand
GTCGTGAAAGTACAAATAGCTGCCAGTGCCGCAGACGATGTCGCGCCCGGTCAGGCGCAGCGTGCACCCCTCGAGCGCAACGCCCTGCTCGCCAATCTCCCGCACGTCATAGCTCGCAAGGCTCATGCGCGGCTGGCCGATCTCGATGCATCGTGCGACGGTGTCGTCTATGCGCCTGTCGAGTTCGGTCGAAAGCTGCTGGCCCTGATAGCCTAGGTAGCGCAACACCTCGTTGCGGCTCACGCTGCCAATCGCCAGCGTCTCGCGTGCGATGCGCAGTCCGTGCGTCATGGTGCTAGGCGGGTAGGTATCCGCAACCCACGAGGGCATCGTGCATCGCACGGCCGATGGCCGGCTTGTTCATGCTGTAGATGTGGATGCCGTCCACGCCGTTGTTCGCGAGGTCGACGATCTGCTCCTGGGCGTAGATGATGCCAGCCTTTGCCTGCTCGATCGGGTCGTCGCCAGCAGCCACGAGACGCTTGACCACACGTGCCGGAATCGACGCACCGCAGTTGAAGGTCATGCGCTGCAGCTGCTTCACGCTGGTAAACGGCATGATGCCGCAGACGATGGGCACCTTGATGCGCTTGCGGTCGCACAGCTCGCGGAACTTGTAGAAGTCGTCGTTGTCAAAGAAGAGCTGCGTGACCAGAAAGTCCACACCCGCATCTACCTTCTTCTTGAGGTTGTCGAGGTCGCGGGAGATGTCCTCGCACTCCACGTGACCCTCTGGGTAGCAGGCGCCGCCCACGCACAGCCCCGACTCCTTGAGGTAGGGCACGAGGTCGGAGGCGTAGGCAAAGTCGACCACGTCGCGACCGGGGGCATGGTCACCGCGCAGTGCCAGCACGTTCTCGATGCCTGCGGACTGCAGACGCCGCACGTAGGCGTCCACGTCGGCGCGCGACGAGCCCAGGCACGTGAGGTGGGCGAGTGCCGTGGTGCCAACCACACGCTCTATGCGTCTACCGATGTCGGCGGTGCGCTCGGAGTTTCACGACCCACCTGCGGAGAAGGTCACGCTGATCCAATCGGGATTGTTCCTGCAGAGCTCGGTGGCAACGACCTCGGCCTGCTCTACGGACATGTCGCCCTTGGGTGGGAAGATCTCGAAGGAGAAGGACTGGCGCTGTGCCAGGATGTCGCTGATTCTCATGGTGGGTCCCCTCAGAACGTAGTTGGACCAATGCTAGCCGCTCTTTGGCCTCCATGCAGGTAAAAAGCCTGTTGCGCGCGTGCCAAGACGGGCATTGGGGTCTAGTACAGCGGAAGCGATCCCGTGATGGGGTCAATCTGGTCGGCGCGCAGCGGCTCGAAGGCGAGACACGTGATGGTCGTCTCCCCGTGGAACTCGGTGAGTCCCGCATCGTGCACCAATGCGCAGACAAAGCCTTCCTCGCGTCCGCGCTCCGCAAGTTCGAGCAGCTCCTCCTCGGAGTCCACGTATACGCAGACCTTTGCCACGCCCGCGTCAAACCAGTCGGAGAGGGCCGTGCGCTCCGTCGCGCCGTCGTCCAGGTACACCCAGGTGCCCGCCTCGTTGACGCGCACCTGGTCGAGCCGGCCCTCGCGTGCCAGTGCCATCAGCACGGCCTCCACGCAGGCATGTCCCGCCTGTGCGGCGATCTTTCCCTTGCGCATCTTGAGGTCGCGCCTCATGACGATCATCTGCTTGGCTTTGTAGGACGAGACGGGCATGACGGCTCCTTCTGATGACGCAAATGTACAACCAGAATAGAGAATAGCAGCTGTGGAGAATAGCGGTTGTACAATGGGGCGGCACAAGTAAATGCTGCAGTCATACGCAATTTGATGGCAGCGATGTCATACCGCCTTAGTACGCGCTAGGAGCTTCTCATGCCCAAAGCATCAGTCATCATACCCTGCTACAACGCCGAGCGATTCGTGGAGGAGACGGTTCGCAGCGCGCTGGCCCAGACCGTGCGCGACATCGAAGTAATCTGCGTGGACGATGGCTCGACCGACGGCACGCTGGCAATTCTGCGCGAGCTCGCTGGCGAAGAACCCCGCATACGCATCATCGTGCAGGAAAACGGTGGTGAGGGCCGCACGCGCAACGCGGGCTTGGAGGTCGCCCAGGGGGAATGGATCTACTGCCTCGACGCCGATGACATCATGGAGCCCACGCTGCTGGAGGAGGCCATCGCGTGTGGCACGCGCACGTCAGCCGACATGGTGATCTTCCGCTCGCGCCTGCTCGACAACCAGACCGGCAAGGTGCGCGACTTCCGTTGGTGCTTCGTGACGTCATGGCTGCCCAAGGGTACGGAGGTCTTCGATCCCGCGGACTATCCCGACCACATCATGAACTCCTTCCAGAACTGGGTGCACAACAAGCTGTTCCGCGCCTCCTTCGTGCATGAGCGCAACCTGTGCTTCCAGCATCTGTATCGAGCGGCTGACCTGCTCTTTGTCTGCCGCGCGCTCACGGAGGCCCATCGGATCGCGCTCCTCGACCGACCGCTGCACCGCTACCGCGTGAACAATCCCAAAAGCGCCCTTGTCACGAGTGACTCCCATCCGCTCGACTTCTACGAGGGCTTCCTCGAGTTGCGCAAGACGCTTGAGGAGAACGGCACGTGGGAGCGCTACCGCCTCTCCTTTGTCAACTGGGCCTGCGAGGGCGTCGCGGGCAATCTCGAGCGCCTCCGCTCCGTGGAGAGCTTCATGCTCGTTGCCGACACCATGCGAGAAGAGGGGCTTGCACGGCTCGACCTTCCCAGCCTGTCGCGCGAGGATGCCGACAACCTCACCCAGTGGGAGGTGTGCCGGGCGGTCGAGGAGTCGCAGGGTGCCGAGCTGCTTTTGCGAATGGTGCGCATCCTCTATTCGCAGGGAGATCGATCCGATGCAGCCATTACCAGGCTTGTCGGTGGGGTTCGCAGGCGTGACAAGGAGATTGCGAGGCTCAGGAAGAATAACGAGACCCTTCGGAAATCGGTGCTGTCCAAGACGGACCAGATTACCCAGCGCGACGAGGAGATCGCACGACTCAGGGAAAGCAACGATGACCTCCAGGGGCAGGTGTCGTCCAAGACGGATCAGGTTCGCGCGCGCGACAAGGAGATCGCGAGGCTCAAGAGGAAGAACGAGGACCTGCGAGGGTCCGTGTCGTTCAGGGCGGGTCGTGCCCTGACGGCGCCACTTCGCGCGATGCGCAACCTCATCAATGGTAGGCGGGCCTAGACAGATCCACCTCGTTCACGATTCTCATGAGGGGGCATTGCGGGCCATGCGGCGATGCGCAGTGGTGCGTGGATGGGCGATGTGGGTGTCACGCGTGCCCGATGCTGCTAATCTAGGGTGAGGCGATTTTGGGACAAGGAGCGCGAGGCATGGCAGGCGTCGCAGGCAACAAGGGCACAGAGGGCTTTGTCGGGGTCTTTGACTCTGGTGCGGGTGGCATCAGCGTATTGCGGCATCTCGTGCGCGCGCTTCCCGGCGAGGACTTTCGCTATTTTGGCGACTCTGCTAATGCTCCCTATGGCGCAAAGACGCCCGACGAGGTGTGCGAGCTGTCGGCGAACATCACGGAGCGCATGCTGGAAGACGGGGCAAAGGCGCTGGTCATAGCCTGCAACACGGCTACGAGTGCGGCGGCGGCAACGCTGCGCATGCGCTATCCAGAGGTGCCGATCGTGGGGGTCGAGCCGGCGCTCAAGCCAGCGGTGCTCGCCATGGGCAACAAGAAGGTCCTGGTCATGGCCACGCAGGTGACCTTGGCGCTGGAGAAGTTCCACCGGCTGGCAGAACGCTGGGCGGCAGACACCGAGCTGGAGACCGTTGCCTGCGTTGGTCTGGTCGACCGCATCGAGCAGGGACACCTCGACGAGCCCGACCTGATCGAGCTTCTCGAAGGGCTTGTGGGTGCCTATCGCGGCGAGGTGGACCGCGTGGTTCTGGGATGCACGCACTATCCCTTCGTGCGCACGCAGATCGCCCAGGTGCTTGGAGACGTGCGATTCTTTGACGGGGGAGAGGGTACGGCACGCCAGCTGAGGCGCCTGCTCGGTCAGAACGACCTTCTGCGCGAGGGCCACGAAGGTGCGGTCGCGTTCGCCTCGAGCATCGACACCCCCGAGCAACTCGCCCTCTATCGCTGGTTCTTCGATCAGCCTGTGTAACGGCAATCGACCATTATCGAGAGAATCCGGTAACAAAACACCCCAATGGTCGTCTCGGTGGTCCAACTCCCGCTGAGATGGCGTGCCATCAAAACGCCCCGCCACCAACTGGTGACGGGGCGTGAACAGTAGGGGTGAACCCTCTGTCGGAAGGTACTACTCGGCCAGAGCCTGCTCGACGGCCACGGCGCACGCCACGGTGCAGCCAACCATCGGGTTGTTGCCCATGCCGATGAGGCCCATCATGTCGACGTGAGCCGGCACGGAGGAGGAGCCTGCGAACTGGGCGCTGGAGTGCATACGGCCCATGGTGTCGGTCATGCCGTAGGAGGCGGGGCCGGCATGCATGTTGTCCGGATGCAGGGTACGGCCAGTGCCGCCACCGGATGCGACGGAGAAGTACTTCTTGCCAGCCAGCGTGCGCTCCTTGAAGTAGGTGCCTGCCACGGGATGCTGGAAGCGGGTCGGGTTGGTGGAGTTGCCGGTGATGGAGATGTCGGCATTCTCATGCCACATGATGGCAACGCCCTCGCGGACGTCGTCGGCGCCGTAGCAGTTGACGGCAGCGCGCGGACCATCGGAATACGGGATGGTCTGGACGACCTCAAGCTCGCCGGTGAAGTAGTCGAACTTGGTCTGGACATAGGTGAAGCCGTTGATGCGGGCGATGATCTG
>CAMYZR010000155.1 GCA_947303905.1 uncultured Atopobiaceae bacterium | reverse complement strand
AGTTGTCGATGGTGAATGCGATGGGGATGGGCTCGCAGATGCCGGAGGCCTCGATGATGATGTGGTCAAAGTTGCCAGACTCGGCCAGGCTGGTGAGCTGACGGGACAGGTCCTCGGCGAGCGTGCAGCAGATGCAGCCGTTGGTGAGCGGCACGAGGTTCTCGTCTGCCTTGTTGACCACGCCGCCGAGGGCGATGAGGTCGGCGTCGATGTTGACCTCGCCGATGTCGTTGACGATGACGGCGGCGCGGATGCCCTTGTCGTTGGCGAGGATGTTGTTGAGCAGGGTGGTCTTTCCGGCTCCAAGGTAACCGGTGATAAGCGCGATACGCACGGGATTGCTAATGGCCATGCAAAGCGTCCTTTCCTTGTGACACGTTTCACAAGGAAAGAGTATACCCACCTCAACAGCTGCTTTATGCTCGCGGATGACCATCAGCAACGAACCGCCACGAGCATCTTTGGGCTTCCCGGAGGGACACCGGGCAGCGACACAAAAGGGGCCGAGAGCGTCTGCTCCCGGCCCCTTGATTGACACCAGTTGGACTGGTCGCCCGCTACTTACGACGCACCGGAATGGGCTTGGGCGGCGTCTTGGGCTTCTTGGCGCCCGCGCGCACGATGGCACCTTCGGGGCAGACCTCCAGGCACTGTCCGCACTGGGTGCACTTCTTCTGGTTGATGACGTGCACAAACTTGGCCGTGCCAAGAATGGCGCCGTCATCGCAGGCCTGGAGGCACTTGCCGCAGCCGGTGCACTTGCTCACCAGGACGTGATAAGTCTTGAAGGCATCGCAACCACAGGTGGGGCACTGACGCTTGGCAAAGTGCGGCTCGATCTCGGCACCAAAGAGGTCAAGTGCCTGGGTGGTCGCATGGCCAATGGCCTGGCCCTCTCCGCAGATGGCCTGCTTCTCCATCACCGGAGCGAGGTCGCGCATCAGCGCGATGTCGGAGGGCTTGCCCTTCTTGGTGCAGGCGTCGCCCATGATGGTGTGCAGCTGATAGCCACCCTCGTGGCCGAAGGTGCAGGTGCACTCGGTGGCCATGCGCAGCTCGCCGATCACCTTGTACAGGGCGTCAGCCATGCAGTCGCCCTCACCATAGGTGCGCAGGGTCTCAGTCCCCTCCACAACCTCGAGTTCGTCTGCAAACTGGGCTGCCGGCACGAAGGTCGCCGTCGGATAGGAGAGCCAGACTGCCTTGAGGCCCTCGGCGGACGCGCCCGCGGCATCGAGCAACGCCGAGACGGTCGTGGTGCCAGCTTGGTTGATAGCGTAGTCCATGGTTCCCCCTCCCTTAGTATTCGTTCCACAGACGCGGCTTGGTGATGGTCAGGCGAAGGTCGCACTGCAGGCAACGGCTCGCCTCGCACTTGGCCTCGTCCTCGGTGAACGGGCACTCGTACTGGACGAAGTTGCCCTTGCGCTGATCGGCGGGAGCCATCTCGGGCTGCACGGCAGGCGTGTAGAACTCTGCCGGAGCCTTGCCCAGCTCCTTCTCCGGCGGCTCGGGGTCGAGCAGCTCCGCGGAGATGTCGCCGTCGCCGCCCAGGTAGCGGTCGATGGCGCTCGCGGCCTCACGGCCCTCGGCGATGGCACCGATGACGCTCTTGGTCCCCGTGACCACATCGCCTGCGGCAAAGATGCCGTCAGCGCTGGTCGCGTGGTTCTCGTCGGCCACCACATACGGACCATGGGTGAGCTCGAGGCCGAAGCCCATGGTGTCCTCGGGCTTCTGGCCCACGCCGAAGATCACGTAGTCCGCCGGAAGCGTGAGCTCGCCGCCCTCGACGAGCTCGGTCACCGCACGGTGGTTCTCGTCGAAGTAGAACTTCGCGATCTTGTGGATGGTCATGGAGCCGACCTTGCCGGTTCCGTCGTCGTTGATGGAGGTGAAGGCGTAGGCGTCGTGCAGGACGATGCCCTCCTCTGCAGCCTCCTCGCGCTCCTCGGGCGTGGAGGTCATGACGGCCTCAGCCTCGAGGCATGCAACGTCGACGCTGGCAGCACCAAGACGCACGGCGGTACGTGCGCAGTCGTAGGCAACGTTGCCGCCGCCCAGGACCACCACGCGACCACCCTCGACCGGCTGCGGGTTGCCCTCGCGGGCAGCCTTGAGGAAATCGGTGTTCACGTACACGTTCTGCAGGTCGTGACCCTTCATGGGAAGCACGTTGCCCTGGAAGGTGCCCACGGTGATAAGCACGGCGTCGTAGCCCTGGGTAAGCAGCGCCTTGACGTCCTTCACGCGCTCGTTGCACTTGAGCTCGATGCGCGGCTCGGCGTCGTCGCCCTGGCTGATCTCGAGGATGGTCGCCACCTCGCGGTCGACGATCTCGTCGGGCAGACGGTAGGCAGGGATGCCATAGCGCATCTGGCCGCCCACCTTGGCGTTGGCCTCGAAGACGTCAACCTTGTGGCCCTTCTCCGCGAGGAAGAGCGCTGCGGTGAGACCGCCGGGGCCTGCGCCGACAACGGCGACCTTCTTGCCCGTGAGGGGCTCATGACGCACGCGACTCTTCCACTCTCCGGTGTCGCGCACTGCAGCGGCACGCTTCAGGCGGCAGATGGAGAGCGGCTCCTGCAGGTAGTTGCGCTTGCATTCGCCCTGGCAGTTGTGCGTGCAGATGTTGCCGAGGCTCTCGGGGAACGGAACCTTCTCGCGCACGACGGCGGTTGCCTTCTCCCACTCGCCTGCCTTGACGTAGCGCAGGTAGCGCGGGATGTCGATATGTGCGGGGCAGCCGCTGCGGCACGGGACGATGTTGTCCTCGCGGCTGCGGTTCTCCTTGACGAGACCGACCATGTCCACGATGGAACCGGTCGGGCACACCTCGATGCAGGCACCGCAGAAACGGCAGCCCGCCTCTTCCAGAGAGGCACCGTTGATGGCAACGCGCATCGAGCCGTCCTCGGCGCGATGGAAGCCGATGGCCCCGACGCCACGCAGCTGCTCGCACGCGCGAACGCAGCGACCGCAGCGGATGCAGCGGGTGAATCCGTGGCTGATAAGCGGGTTGGAGGTGTCGGCAGGCACCGTGCGGCCCTTGCAGCGCCAGCGCTGCGGGGAGACGCCCATGTACTGATACATGGACTGCAGCTCGCAGACACCGTACTTGGGGCAGCCGGTGCAGTCGGCGGGGCGCGTGGCCAGGATGAGTTCCATCGCCAGGCGGCGCAGCCTGTCGGCCGCATCGCCCTTGGTGTTGACGACCATGCCCTCGGTGGCCTTGGTCATGCAGGCGCGGACGGGGTCGTCCTCGCCCTCCACCTCGACCATGCAAAGGCCGCATCCCCCGATGGGCTCAAGGTCGGGGTGGCCGCACAGATGCGGTACGAAGATGCCGGCATCGAGCGCCGCGTTGAGGATCGACTGGCCCTCTTGCGCCTCGATCTGCTGGCCATCAATCGTCAGCTTCATGCGCTTCCTCTCCTTTCGTTGTTCACGTTGCAAGGCGGGTGAGCGCTTGCGACCGGGAACTGGCCCCTCTGCAATGCCCTCAGCCGCCTTGCACTTCAACGCGCAAAGCGGGACCCCTGGCACAAGGGGCCCCGCAAGGCACGTCAGTCACTGCTGGCGACTAGTCCCAGTCGCCGTCGCCGTCGTCCCAATCCTCATCGCCGCCGTCACCAAAGGCGAGCTCGGCCGCGTTCTCACCGGCGATGCGGCCGGAGTTGAGGCAGAAGCCCATGGTGTTGCCCGGGATGCAGAAGTTGTAGGAGTCACCGTAGATGGTGCAGGCGTCGGTGCCGACGCAGTAGAGGCCGGGGATGGTCTCGTAGTCGTCGGTCATGACCTCGAGCTTGTGGTTGACAAGCACGCCGCCCAGGGTGCCGTAGGCGCCCATGAACTGCTTGCAGCCGTAGAAGGGACCCTCCTCCAGCGGGATCATGTACTGGCGGTCCTTCTCGAACAGGGAGTCGAAGCCCTCGGCGCACATCTCGTTGTACTCCTCGACGGCAGCGACGAAGCCATCGACGTCGATGCCGAGCTTCTCGGCGAGCTCCTCGAGGGTGTCGGCCTGTGCGATGTAGGGGTTGCCCTCGTCGTCCTTGTAGGTGTCAAGGTCGGCGTTCCACTGGGCCTCGAAGCCCTCATAGAGGTCGTGCGGATGGACGTGGGAGATGATGTCCGGACCGTACTTCTTCCAGCGCTTGAGCATGTTGGCGTCGAAGATGGCGAAGCCGACCTTGCCAGGCAGGTGGTTGATGGCGTTGCCGACGAAGGTGGTGTTGAAGACCTCGTCCTCGGGCATGAAGCGCTCGCCCAGACGGTCGCACCAGTAGCAGGGCTGACGGAAGGCGCCCTCGACGTAGAAGTGGTTCATGTTGTCAGGCAGCTGATACATGAGCTCCATGGTGACGGGGGTGTGACCCGCGCCAGCCTCGTGGCACATGTTGAAGCCGTCGCCGTCCATGCCGGGGATGGCGAAGGAGAAGAGGTTCTTGCCCCAGTCGAGGCCGATCTTCTCCTTGATCATCTTGAAGTTGTGGCCGAAGCCGCCGGTGGCGACGATGGCTGCCTTGCAGGCGATCTCGATCTCCTCGCCGTTCTTGTCGACGGCGGTGACGCCGCAGATCTTGCCGTCCTCGTCCTTGATGAGGCCGGTACCCGGGGTCTCGAGCATGAACTCGACGCCGAGGTCCTGGGCCTTCTCGGTCATGCGCTTGGTCATCGTGGTGGCGGCACGCGGACCGGGCTCGGAGCCGTCCTCAGGCTGCACGACGTGCCAGGTGTACTCGCCGTCGGCATAGGCCTTGGTGCGCTCGCCGGCGCGGAAGGCCGGGCGCACGGAGTTGAACTGAACGCCCATGTCCATGAGCCACTGGATGGTGTCGCCGGACTTGTCGTAGTA
>CAMYZR010000154.1 GCA_947303905.1 uncultured Atopobiaceae bacterium | reverse complement strand
CTCTCGGGGTCACCCGTCACACCGATGGCCACCCGCCCGGCCCCTCGGATGGTCGACAATGCATCCAGCGCGTTGGTGGAGCAGCCACTCTGCGAGATGACAAAGCAGAACTCGTCAGCGGGCAGCTCGTGCTCGTAGGTGCAGAAGGTGTAGGGTTCGGTTACCAGAACCTCGCGTCCGAACGCATGGCGCAGGAAGGCGCGCGCCATGAGAGCCGCGTTGCGCGATGACCCGCTCGCCACGATGCGCACGCGCGCATACTCCCCAGAGCGGAAGGCCTCGACGAGGGGCAGTGCGGGGTTGTCCCCGAGCTGCTCGCGTACGACAGACGGGGTCTCGTGGACATAGTCAACCATGGTGGGCCTTGACATCGTGCTCCTCCTTCTCCCGCGTCTTCCCATGCCCTCCGCCTTACGCATACAGCGACGCGGCACCCAAGACGCCCGACTCCTCCCGTAGCTCCGTGATGCGGACCACCGTGCGCTGGCCCCCGTAGACCTCAGCCACCAGCCGATCGTTCAGCTCGCCCTCATAGCGCACCAATCCCTTGGCCACGCCGCCCCCGATCACGATGACGTCGGGGCAGTAGAGGTAGACGTACTGGTTGAGGGCACACGCAAGCATGTCAAGATACCACGTCACAAGCTCCCGCGCAGCCGCATCGCCCGCACCGGCCCGCTCGAACGCCTGCTGGTTGGAGACGTCGGCTCCCAGTCGCTCGTGGACAAGGGCTTGAAGCGACGCACCCGAACAGGTGGATTCGAAACAGCCCCGCATCCCGCAGTAGCACGGCGCGCTATCCAGACACGGATACTCGCCGCCCGTGCGCACCTTGACGTGCCCCGCGAGATGGATGAAGGGCTCACGGCCGAAGGGGCTGCCGTTCTCGCAGAGGCCGACGCCGATTCCCGTGCCCAGCGTGAGCGTGAGCACGCGGGAAAAGCCACGTCCGGCACCGTTGCGCGCCTCGGCGAGGCAGATGAGGCGCGCGTCGTTGTCCACGCGCAGGGGCAGCCCAAGAACCTGGCCGAGCCTTTGCGCGAGCGGGTACCCCTGTGTCAGGAAGGGCACGAACGAGCTCATGCCGTCGATGCTGCCGTCCGCAAACACATAGCTGCCGATGGAGATGCCTGCTGCGCGGGGCGTTCCCGCCCTCACGGAAAGCTCAGCCACCACGTGGGCAAGGCTCTCCAGAAAGGCTTGCTCCGAGTCGCGCACGGTGGGCACGTCGCACGAGGCCAGAACAACGTTGCCCGTGAGGTCGACGATGCCCGCCTTGACGTTGGTACCGCCGATGTCGATGCCAGCAACCAGGTCGGGCCCGCTCATAGGACGACCCATCCCTCGTCATAGAAGAACCCCGGCTCGATGCCGTTCGCGACAGCCACCTGATAGGACAGGAGCTGGAAGTAGAGGGCAGCCACGAGCATGAGCCAGCCGCCCTCGAGTCCCAGCTCTGGCAGCTCGAAGCAGGCGCCGCCCGGCATGGTAGACCCCTTTGGCCCAAAGTAGAGCGATTGGGGGACCGCCTGGTTGACCTTCTCCCAGATCATGGCGGATCGGTCATCGGGCTGCACGTCGAGCAGGACAGGGCAGGTCACGGCCCGCACGATGGCGTGGCTGCGTATGACCTCCATCGGCCCGTGATAGAAGTTGTCGATGCTCATGATGTTGGCCGGCGTCTTGGCGGTCTCCTCGAGCCAGAGCGATGCGCTGCGCATCATGTTGATTCCCCAGCTGCGACTGAGCAGGTAGAACCCATGGGCATCCTTCAGGAAGGGTATGGCTTCGAGCTGGGTGAGGATCGACTCCTTGTTTGCCTCCATCCAGGCAAAGGCGGCTTTGAGCCTGGCGACGAGCTGGTCGGACGGGCGTGTGCGGCCGTCCATCATCTCCACCAGCATGAGTCCCGTCAGCGCCATCGTTGAATAGGCCTTGATGCACACGATGTCATCGTAGCTCGAGATGTCGTGCAGCATGTAGGTGCTGTTGACAGCCATGGTGGAGGTGGGGGTCATGGTGACAGAAAGGGTGGTGTATCCCTGCTCGCGGCACCAGCGGGCAAAGTCGGCAACCTCGCGGCTTTCGCCCGAGCGACTCATCAGAACGTACAGGGCACCCCTGCTCATGCGCTCCGGATGGCGGATGAGGTCGCCCGTCTCCTCGAGCGAGACATTGCGGTAGCCGCGCACGCGAAGCTCCTCGTACATGGGCATGAGCGAGTAGAAGGCGCTGCCCATGGACGTGAGCACCAGTTCGCCCGCGAGAGCCATGATGCGCCCAAGCTCGCGCAACTGGTCGAGCTTGGGCCCGATGAGGTCGTCAAGCACGCGATTGAGCTCGGCAGGCTGCTCGTAGATGTTGTTGATGATGGGGTTCGTTTCCGTCATTTGTCACCGCTCCCCTCTACTTGCCCCTTATCGACTTCTTTCGGTCTAATTATTGCTCCTACTTATCTATCTACTGGATGATGCTTCCTCCCGTCTCCCCAATCGGTCAGGATACGGGGATGCCCGCCAGGCGGTCTTTCACACAGATACGAGAGAGGCACGCATCACGCCTGATGGCGAAATCCTTTCCCAATTACCAGTCGATATCTCGCGCTGAACCGAGTCGTGTCGACACAACAACGCTCAATCAAGCATTTGGATTAAAACAATAGATATCTTGTGTATTGTGGTTTCAGATCCGAGTTAAGGGGGACGCGATGGGTCACTTCATTGAGGGCGTCGTCACCGAGATCTGCACACCTTTCACGCGAGACGGCCAGATCGACTGGGAATACCTCCATGACATGATCAGATGGCAGCTCGACTGCGGCATTCGGGCCTTTTTCGTCAACGGCTATGCGGGTGAGTGCCACGAGCTCACCCTCGACGAGAAGCTCGCAGTCGTTGCGGCAGTGCATAAGGTCGCACACCCCCGCGGCGCAAAGATCATGTCGTGCAGCTTCGAGAACAGCGTGCCGCTCAACAAGGCGCTTATCGCCGCCTACGAGGAGCAGGGCCTCTCTGACTGCTACTGCATCACGGCCCCACCCTTCTTCAAGTTCTCGCAGGCCGCGCTCCTCGACTGGTCGGCCGAGCTCATCGACTTTGCCCAGAGACCCGTCTACATCTATAACTGCGTCGAGCAAGCGGTCCTCTACGAGCCAGACACGCTCGCCAAGCTTGTGGCCGCGCATCCCAATCTGCGTGGGTTCAAGGACGCCTCCACCAACGTGGTCGGCTTCCAGCAGTGCGTGCTGCGCATCGACCCCGAGGAGTTCGACTTCCTTGGCGGCTGCGACGGCTTTGACGGCATCATGGTGCTGCTGGGCGCCGTGGGCTGCGTGAGCTTCATGGCGGTACCGTTCCCGCGCGAGATGATCGAGATCGTAGAGAAGGGTCGCTCGGGTGACTGGCGCGGTTGCATCGAGGCACAACAGAAGGTCCTGCGCATCCGCAACATCGTGAAAAAGACCCCCTTCAATGCCGGGTGGAACTGGGCCATGCAATATGGCTTTGGACGCCCCACCGTCAGCCGCATGGGAGAGAAGCAGGACTGGGTTCCCTTCGAGGTCAAGCTCGAGCTCGACGAACTCATGGTGGATCTGGGCTACGACAGCCTGGGAGAGAGGATCGCCCGTGACGAGCTGGACGATGTGATGGAGGCTGCGAAGGCCGCAGGCATGGCGAGCTTCAGATAGGAGTTGGCCCACCCCCGAAACGCTGGAGGTACGCACATGGCAAAGCTGTTCGTCTCTGAGACCGTCTTCGTGAAGGACATCGACAAGGCACGACCGGTCGACGTCATCGTCATGAACAGTCACGGCGTGGGCCAAGTGTGCCGCGTGCACCGCCTGCCACGGCGCGGGGAGACCATGGAGGCTTGGAACTGGCACGTTGAGGAGGATGGCGGCAAGGGCGCCACGGTCTCCGTCGCACTGGGCCGCCTTGGCGTCTCGACCGGTTACATCGGCAAGGTGGGAGACGACCCCTGGGGCAGGATGGGCGACGACTGGATGAGCGAGGCGGGCGTCTTCACCAGGTTCATGTACTACGACACGAGCGTGGCCACGGGCACGGGCCTCATCATGATCGATGACGACGGGCTCAACACCATCGTCGACGGCGACTCGGCCTGCCGCGCCCTCACATGGGAGGAGACCCACGCTGCCATCGAGGCCATGCGCGAGGCAACGGTCTTCGTCACGGGCTTCGGCATGCCCTTCGAAAAGGCGCTCGACGGAGCCAGAATCGCCAAGGGCGAGTTTGGCATGATCACGATGTGCAACGCATCGCCTCTTCCCGACCAGCCCCTCAAGGACCTGTCGTTCCTCGACTTCCTCGTGGTGAACGACGCCGAGGCGGGCGTGCTCTGCGGTCTCCCCGAGGGCTACGACACCCCCTACGAACAGGTCATTCGTCAGATCCAAGTCGAGCACGGGTGCAGCGGGGTCATCATGACCTGCGGCTCGAGGGGCTCAGCGGTTCTCAATGGCGACGACTACTTCGAGATTGCCGCCACACCGGTCGAGGCCGTCTATACCATCGGCGCAGGCGACGGATTCCTTGCCGCCACGGCCAAGGGCATCGCAGAGGGCAAGCCGCTACGCGAGGCCGTTACGTGGGCGAGCAGGTATGCCGCCTACAAGGTCACCCGAAAGGGCACGATGGCCAACCGCTCCGGCGAGGGCTACCCGCCGCTCGCGGACGTCGAAGCCTGGATGGCCGAGCTCTGACCTCCTCAGCAGCCGTGCAGGCAAGGGCGCCCGACCCATGTGCGGGACACGCCCTCTGTCGCTTGCCCTATCCCAGCGTCATGCCACCGTCACAGAGAATGTTGGACCCGTTGACGATGGCCGCATCTTCGCTCGCAAGGAACGCGAAGACGGCTGCTATCTCGGACGGCCCGG
>CAMYZR010000153.1 GCA_947303905.1 uncultured Atopobiaceae bacterium | reverse complement strand
CGCGTCGCGCGGCAGGCCCCGGTAGCGGAAGCGTAGGGCTCCCTCCTGGCTCCTGTAGTGGCGCCGGGTTGACGAGTCCTTGCCGTCGTACTCGAAGTCGTCGAAGTAGATGCTGTAGGAGTTGGTGAAGTAGAACCGATCGTTCCAGTATTCGGTGGTCAGGCTGTCGTAGGTGTCCAGAAGGCGGTCGAGCTCCGCTGCGTCGAAGTCGCTCGGGGTGAGGTCGGTGTACTGCCCGAGGCCTCGGAGCA
This sequence comes from uncultured Atopobiaceae bacterium, assembly GCA_947303905.1. Taxonomy (GTDB): domain Bacteria; phylum Actinomycetota; class Coriobacteriia; order Coriobacteriales; family Atopobiaceae; genus UBA1367. The sequence goes on along the minus strand of CAMYZR010000153.1, from coordinate 4,647 downwards.
GGTCGCCTTCGATCTGGTAGTCGCCGATGCTGGCGTCCCCAAAGAACGTCTTGCTGCCAAACTGGTCGTCGGTGTCCCGGATGCGCCTCCACTCCCACTTCTGGTCGGAGAGCGTGCAGGTCAGACGCTCGACGTCGCGGATGACGCAGGGATAGGAGAAGCTGAGGCCGAGCTCGTCGTCTGCGGCGTCGCCGACGTCCTCGATATGCAGCGACAGCACGACGACCTTGCCCTCGTTTGCGGGGTCGAGCACGCCGTCGGTTATGAAGGGCGCCTCCTGCAGCAGGCGGACGGTCCCCGGCAGGCCCACGATGGCCAGGATGGCGACCACGACAAAGAATCCGCCCGCGGCGACCATCATGACGCCGGTTACCTTTCTGATCAGGTCATCCATGCGTAGTCCTCACCCCGGTTGCCGATTGTAAACGCTCCACGTACCAGTCTATATGCTCGAGGCGCTTGCGTGCAGGGCTGGCGTGGCGGCAAACTGTTTCGTTGCCACAACAATTGCCGCTGCAAAAGGGCTCCCCTCCGCCGTTATCGAGCATAGATTACCGTTCTCTATCGTCGCTCGGCAATCCCTGCCCATCTCCTTACATACATAGCTTTACCAGCGGATACCATGGTCGCAATGGGACATTCGAACGAGGGGGGCTGCCATGCGCAAGGTAACGGGCAAGCAGAGGTTTCGCTATTGGTTCGACAATCTCATGTCCAAGGGGACGTCGTCGCTGCTCTTGCTTCTCGGCGTTATCACCGCGGTCGTCTCGGTGACCGGTGGCCTTCTGAGCGTTGCCCTCGGCGGGGCCGACGGCGCGGGCGACGCCACGGCCGGCTCCTCCATCTGGTTCACGCTCATGCACGCGCTCAACACGGGCGTGCTCGCCAAGGAGGAGGGCACCGTCCCCTACCTGTTTGTGATGACCATCGTCACCCTGGTGGGCATCTTCATCACCAGCTTCCTCATCGGCACCATCTCCAACGCCATCAAGGAGAAGATCGCCAACCTGCAGGAAGGCCACTCGATCGTCATCGAGAAGGGGCACGTGGTGGTCATCGGCTTTGACGAGGAGGTCACCAACATCATCGAGGAGCTGGCGCTTGCCAACGAGAACCAGAAGGACGCCGCGGTGGTGGTGCTCGCTGAGCACGACAAGACCGACATGGAGGAGGTCATCCGCGACCGCGTGGGCAACCTCAAGGGGCTGCGCGTCATCTGCCGCAGCGGCCGGCCCGACAACGTGAAGAGCCTGGGCATCTGCTCGCTCGACACCGCGAAGTCCATCATCGTCAACCTGAGCGACGACTTCATGACCGTCAAGACGGTGCTCGCCTGCAAGAGCGTGCTGGAGGAGACCGGTAACACCAACGCCTACATCACCGCAGTGATCCGCGACCGCGACGTGCTCCAGCCCGCGAGCATCGCCGGCGGCAGCGCGGCCGAGATCCTCAACTTCCAGAAGACGGTGGCGCGCCTGATGGTGCAGAGCGGGCGCCATCCCGGCATGTCGGACATCCTCTCCGAGCTGCTGAGCTTCAAGGGCAACGAGATCTACGTCGAGCGCGTTGCCGGGACCGTGGGCCAGCGGCTCGGCGCCATCAACCTGCGGCTGCCAAGCTCGACCGCCATCGGCATGGTGCGCGGCGGCGAAGTGCTGCTCAACCCCAGCGACGAGTCGGTGGTGCAGGAGGGAGACGAGCTCATCCTCATCGCCCGCGATGACGAGCAGACCACGCTGCAGGCGGCAGCTACGGTCGAGACAGCCAAGTTCCAGCTCGAGCCCGACGAGCGCGAGCAGCCCCACACGCTGCTGGTGCTGGGCAACAGCGACATGCTCAAGCAGATCCTGCTCGAGGAGGAGGGCCACGCCGTTCCGGGCTCGCAGGTGGTCATTGCCGCCGAGCCGGGCGCGATCGACCGCGACTCGCTGCCCGCCGACGACGAGCTGCAGAATATTAGCCTCGACGTGCGCGAATGCCGGATCCACAAGCGCCGGGTGCTGGAGGCGCTGGTCGCCGAGGAGCCCACGAGCATCCTGCTTTTGGCCGACCCCGAGCTCGATGACGAGGAGGCCGACGCCCGCACGCTCATGCTGCAGCTGCAACTCAACGACATCGCGGACGAGATCGGCACGAGCGTGCCGCTCATCGTGGAGATGAACAGCACCAGAAACCAGCAGCTCGCGCAGATCATGCGCGCCACCGACTTCGTGGTGAGCGGGCGTATCACGGCCAAGCTCATGGTGCAGGTGGCCGAGGAGCGCCACAAGAAGGCGATCCTCAACGACCTGCTCTCCGACGGCGGGTCGTCAATCTACATGAAGCCCATCACGCGCTACGTGCTCGTGGACGAGCCCGTGGACTTCTACACGCTCGGCGCGTCCGCGGCCCGCTACGGCGAGATCGCCATCGGCTACAAGCGCTTTGCCGACGACGGGAGCTTCGAGATCGTAGTCAATCCCAAGAGCAAGGCGGCGACCACCTTCGGCAGGGGCGACGATCTGATCGTGGTCTCGCGCGGGTAGCGCGAGGGGCCACCGGCCACGTTTGCGGGACGGAAGGGGCGAAACGCAGGCGTAACGACAATCTGGGGTCGACTGCACGCGGCGATCGGCCCCAGACACATGAGTCGCTGTGAATTGTGCTAGGCAGAATGCCTAGTACGATTGCCACACCCTTTCGAAGAGGTGGTTCAGAATGCGAGCACCCATCGACGGATTCTCGATGTACTCGTACTCGTACTCAAACGTGGTTACCCCTGCGTTTTCTTCTCCATCGGCATTTGTCGTTCGCGACTCGCGGCTAACCACGTTTCCGTTCTCGTCACACGTGTATGTGTTCACGATCTTGTATCCGTTGGTGTAGGTGGCGGTGCAGCTGGCCGGATGTCCCGCATCGTCCCATTCGTATTCGAACGTGATTGAGGTGGGGTCGGCATTATCATCGGGAGACGGCTCTCTGCTGTAATCCGTTATGAAACCGTCCTTGTTGTAATGAGCTGTCGTCGTGCCACGGGGATTTGTGACTTCGAGAGTCGAAATGTTGCCGCTGTCGTCATAGGCGTAGGTTCTTGCAACCGTTGCCATTTTCCCCTCGAAGTCTTCCTCCCAGGTCGCCGATACGAGACGCCCTTCGTCGTCGTACTCATTCTGATATTCGGTGGTTGAACGGTATGGCTCGGCATTATCGCTCCCCGCAGGGGCAGGAGTGATGGTCACCATCGAGGTACGCCAACCGTTCTCGTCATACTCCGTCTCCGAGCCTGACATCTCGATTCCCCCTGATGTCAGCGCGGGAGTGCTGACGACATTGCCCTGCTCGTCCAGCTCGTACTCCATCTCGAGGTTTTCCCTCTCCTCGCCGTTGTAGGTGGATACCCTGTGCTCCTTGGTGACGACCCAGATGCCAGCCTCCTCTTCTGCGGCGGGCTCGACCTCAGTGGTCTCCGCCTCCTCGGCTGCAGTATCGGACGACGGCTCTGCTGTCTCCTCCGTCTTCTGGCCGCAGCCATAGAGCCCAAGGCCGACCAATGCGAACGTTGCCGTGTTTAGAAACTCCGCCCTGCTGATGTTCCTCATGTTTTATGCTCCTCCAATTGCTGAACGCGCATCATGGTTGTACGAAGCCTTCGAGAGACTACTCCATAGACTCGTTATAGCAAAGTGAGAGTTCTATTCCACCATGTTTAAGTTGAACCGCAGCGCGTGATTGGTGCGCGGAGTGGCTTAGCAGTGGCGCTACCCAATGCTCGTGTGGAGTCTGGCTGACGAGCTGTTGGTTATTGCGGCAGCTGCGCAGTCTTGCCATTGGTTCAGAGTGGCGATCGTCGTACCTTTAGACCATCCCCGCAATGACCTCGTCTATTGCGGGTTTCAGACCATCCCAGCTGACGGGATCGACTAACCCCTGGATCTTCGAGAGCGAAATAGTCTTTTGGTCGGCGAACCGCTCGTTGATTGTCGATGTCGGAACGACATAGAACTCCCAGTGCTCGAGCTTCAGCGGAGAAGCGCTCTCCTCGTCATCACCTTTCAAAAGGCAGAACACGTAGAGGTCGTTCTGACGCTCGTAGACACCGTCCTCGCCATACGCCATCGTGATACCAAAGCTATTGCGTCGCGAGGTCACCCCTGGCTTGGACCAAGAATGGTAGAAGGAGGTTTCTTTTACCTCAATCCGTTTGCCCTCGTACATCATGTCAAAGAGCGTCCATTGGTGCTTGTTCTCTGGCTTGTCCTTTCCCAACGCCTTGGCAACGAGGAACTCCGCGACCTCTTCGGGCACATGCAAGACATTCGAGAACTGGAAGCTCCAGTAGTCCCGGATGGTAAGGCCTGTGACACTGCCGTGATTCGTGAAAGGCTCTGTGCCCTGAAGCAGATCCATCGTGCGCTCCAATCCACAACCGTGCGCTTCTGGTGTTCTGTCGACAATAGTTAGAGAAAAGGACTCCTCCTGAGAGAAGCCCTTGAACGTTTATGGAGCGGGTGACGGGAATCGAACCCGCGTGGTCAGCTTGGAAGGCTGAAGTTCTGCCATTGAACTACACCCGCATGCTCAAATGCGAGAAATGATAAGAGCACAGACTGCGCAGCTGCCGCAATAACCAACAGCCCGTCAGCCAGACTCCACACGAGCATTGGGTAG
>CAMYZR010000152.1 GCA_947303905.1 uncultured Atopobiaceae bacterium | reverse complement strand
GTTTGACCAAGACGGTGAGCCTCTCCACGTGTCCAAGCAGGTCATGCGCGGCGACAAGCACCAGTACAGCATGAGCATGCCGCGCGTGGAGTCATAGGCGTCTGGGGAGGCCGTGCGCAACTAGCCAGCTTTGCGGACAGGGGATACTCCCCCCATCCGCAAAGTGCTACTCGGCCCGCTGGTATAACCCGTCCTCGCGGCTCATGAGATGCTCGTCCACCATCTCGCGCCGCAGGGTGCAGAAGTCGTCATGGAAGTCCGCGATGATGAGGTTCACCTCGCGCTCCGAATACGTGCGCCCGCACTCGAAAGCCTTGGCGAGACGCTCCAACACGATGAGACGCTTCTTGCGCTGCGCTGGGATGGTGCGCAGGCGTCCGTCCTCGTCAAAGAAGGACCGGAGCACCTTCTCGCGCCACATACGCTCGCGCTCGTCCTGCACCGCCGCCTCGTCGGATTCCTCCTGCAGGATGGAGAGCATCGTCTGGTCAAACAGCTCGCGGTTGAGCGTGTACATCGTGTAGTACTGCGCCTTCTGCGAGCTCACGGCACCAACGTCGCCGAGCTTCTTGAGGTGGAACGAGATGGTGGACGGTGCCATGCCGAGCCGCTCGGACAGGAGCTCCACGTAGGCATCATCGCGCGCAAGGGTCCGCAGGATCTGGAGCCTGGTACGATCCGCCAGGCATTTGAAGAGGGCAACCGCCTCCTGCTCCGTCACGCCTCGGCCCCCCAGAGCTTGTGATATGCCTGCTCCACCTCATCGAGGGCCGCAAGCTTCACGTCCTCCTGCACGAGACGAACCGTGTCGCCTCGTTCCTCGGCCTTCTGCCGTGCGATACGCCAACCCGAGGGAATGCGCTCGAGGTTCCTCACGAAGAACATGCGCCGGGTTGCATCGTCGGAGGACTGCTTCTCCCCCGCCTGCAGCACCGAGACGAAGATCCCGTAGACGTTGCCGCGGATCTTCTCCAAGTTCGCGTCGTCAATGCGATCCTCGGCCATAAGTGCGGCGACGCTCTGTGCCGCCTCTTCCATCTTGGCCTGAAGATCCTTCTTGAAGTCTTCCATGACTAACCTTTCGTCAATACTTTTTCGATATATATCGAATTATAAATTACATCTACGATTTTGCAATGATGAAATCATTCTTGAGCGAAAAGAAGGGGCCTCCCCAGAGAGGCCCCATGACGCGCAGAGGCAGACTTCGTCTCGAATGGCTGTGCCTCAGTGCGTGCGCGTCGGATCCTCCGCTGAGAGCCTCCGCCAGCTGAGGTAGGCGAGCAGCGTGGTGGGAATGCCAGCCACGTGCCCCTTGGGAGACGGTCCCGCCAGCGTCGGACCGGCCTTGCAAAGAGGCGTCGCCACATTGACGATGGCGTTGATCGCGCCATGAGCGACCGCGCAAGGCCATACGCTCCCCGACTTCAGGCGCAACCATGCGAGCAGGCAGCCGATGGAGGTGCATGCCACCACCATGGTGAGGATACCCGTCACGGGGTATCCAACATAGCCCACACCGTAGTTGTGGCCCATCGCCGTGATCGGCGCGTGCCAGATGCCCCAGATGATGCCGCTCGCGATGACTGCACGGCGTTCGGACATATGCGTACTGAGCAACGGAAACAGCATGCCGCGCCAGCCAGCCTCCTCGCCGAACGCCGGGATGGAGTTCACGAGCGGGCCAATCGTAAGCGAAGCTGCGAGCTGGCCCGCAATGACGAGCCCAAGCTGCTCGGTAGGTACACCGGCCGCCTCGAGCGCCATGCGCAACTGAGTGGCGTTCTCATCGAAGTGCTGCGGAAACACAAGGAAGAACAGAACGCCGCCCACCACGGTGAACATCGCAGGCAAGAACCACGCCAACGCATAGAGACGACCGTTGCCGCGCACGCGTGGCTTCACGCAAAGGTCGATACGTTGCCCTTCTGGCGTCATGGCATTCGCCGCCAACGCTCCGGCCAACGGAAAGAACATGCTCACCGCGACAACCGCCCCCATGGCTGCGGAGACATAGAGACCTTGTGTCGCCGCACCAGTAAGAATGCCCGCGATGGCCCAGGTGACCCAGCTCAGCCCGAAGGTGACGGACAGGAAGACGACGAGACGCTTGTCCATGGCTCTCCTTTCAGCAGTGCTCTATTTGTTATAGTACAGCTATAACAAATAGAGCACAAGAGCCCGTGAGCAGTTGTCCCCCCAACGGATAGCAGGCACCTATGGCAGGCGGTCGTGGTTGATGGGCTGGTAGAAGAGCCGCTCGCGCACCTTGCGGCTATGCCCCATGCCACAGGCCCACATGGTCTTGGCCACGAGAGCCTCCACCGTCATGTCGCCACCAAGCAGGATGCCTGGTCGCTCGGCGTAAGTCCGGCCCACCTCGTAGACGCCCAGATCGAGCCCCTCCTCCGGAACCTGCGTGGTCATCACCAGCGTGTGGCCCGAGTCCACCCAGCTGAAGAGCGTCTGCTCGAAGCCCTCGGGGATCCCGCCGATGCCAAAGGTCTCAAGAATGACCGCGGTACAACTGGTGCTGAGCGCCCTGAAGACGGAGGGTTTGAGGCCAGGTGTGAGTTTGAGCACCACCACGTGCTCGTCGAGCCTATGCGAGAAGAGCGGGCGGACCGACTCTGCGGAGGCCGACGCCGCACCCGTCCCCTCGCGCACCACACGCCCGCCGCGGATGATGGCCGCAAGCGGCCAATTCACGCTGGTAAAGGCGTTGTAGCTCATCGTGCGCTGCTTGTGGGCGCGCGTCCCCACGATGACCTTGCCGTCAAAGACCACATGCACGTCGCGCGCCTGGTCGTCGCAAGCCCAGAGCAGGCTCTGGTACAGGTTGAGCTTGGCATCGGTGAAGGGTTCGCTCATGGGCTGCTGCGACCCGGTCAGCACGATGGGCTTTGGACTGCCCTGTACCAGATATGAGAGGGCCGCCGCGGTATAGGCCATGGTGTCGGTACCATGCAGCACCACAAAGCCGTCGTAGTCGTCGTAGGCACGCTCTATCTCGCGTGCAATGGTCAGCCAGCCCTTGGGACGCATGTTGGTGGAGTCGATGTTCATGGGCTGGACAACGTCGATATCGCAGAGCTCCTCCACCTGCGGCACGCGCGAGACGAGCTCGTCTCCGGTCAGCGCCGGCGCAAGGCCGCCTAAGCCATCATCGGTGGGCAGGGATGCGATGGTCCCGCCCGTCGCGATCACCAGAATGCGTTTCATGAGCGGGTCTCCCCCTCCCCTGCATGAATGAATCGCCTCAGGGCATCGACATCACGGTCGAAGCAGTAGCCCTGCATGCCCGCGCGCTCGGCACCGACCACGTTGCGCTGCATGTCGTCCACAAAGAGGCAGCTGGCCGCCTCGAGCCCATAACGCTCGCAAAAGAGCCGGTAGATGGCCTCGTCGGGCTTTACCACATGCTCGTAGCAGGAGACAAGGACACCGTCCATGGCATCGATGGCGGGAATGCGGCCGCGATAGTCCTCAAAGGTTGGTCCCGCGTTGGAGAGCAGATAGACACCGTAGCCCTCCGCCTTGAGCTCACGCACCAACTCGCCCGTCTCGGGCATGGGCTCGAACACCTCATGCCAGCGTAGGGCGAACACGTCGGCCAGGTCATGCAGACGCTCCGGAAGCTTGAGCTTTGCCGTCCACGCCACCGTCTCGGGTGCGATGGCGCCAGCATCCACCCAGCCCCACTCACGCGAGTCAAAGACTGCGTGCGCGAGCAGCGCCGCATCGTCCGGATCCGCGCAGAGGGTCTGGCTGATCTTGACTGGATCCCAGTCCATGAGCACGCCGCCCATGTCAAACACGACGTTCTTGATCTGCGCCATCGTCCATCCTCCACCCGGGTCATTGCCCCCGCACGGGCACCGTTATCTGCAGTGTACCTGTTGGACGCACAGGTCGGCCCCGACACTGGCGACAACCGCCGCGCCGGCCTCATCCGCAAAGAGCGAGGCCGCCCTCTCGGACGGCCTCGCATCGGTAACGCGTTGAGCCCTTGCTATGCGACCGTCTGCTTGACGCTCTCGGCGGCATTGGCGACCTTGCCCATGGCGTCGTTGACACCGTCTACCACCTTGCCGCGTCCCTCGATGCGGTAGCGGAATCCCAGGAACAGCCCGATGACCAGCAGCCACAGGGATGCGCCCCACAGCAGCAGGCCGATGATGACCAGCAGCAGCGGCAGCTCGAAGACGTACTCGCCATTGCGCTCGGCGATGAAGTTCGTCTCCATGCCGTAGTTGCACAGCTCCTTGCTGCGGGTGCAGAAGCGCTTCCAGGCGGCGCCAAACCTGCTCGTCGTGCCCTCGGCCTCGGCGGGACCCGTCTCGGGGTCGGGAATCGACTCGTACTCGGCCTCGTCCTCGATGGGCACCGCCTCGACAAAGCGAGCGGTCTTCTCGGACGCGCGCTCCAGCATCACGATCGCGTCCAGCACGTCGTAGTCGCAGGCCTCCAGTGCGTCACGCGCCTCCTCGTAGCTGACGTTGCACTTCTCGCGGATGAGCTCGACCTTCTCCAGGTTCTCCATGATCAACACCCTTTCTGGTTGCGTTTGTCACTTCCATCTGACGATTCATATGATGGGATTAACAAATGAACGCAAACCGAGGCGTTGATTAATCTCAGATGAGCTTTCCCGTGCGCCTCCCAGGGCGGCAGATTGCGCGACGTCGTCAGAGGGCGTGCACGGCCGCGGCCATCTCCCGCACGTAGGCCGCCACGGGCGCCACCGCCTCTTCGCCCTGCTCGCCGATCATGCGGACGATGGCGGAGCCCACGATGGCACCGTCAGAGAACGATGCCATGCGCGCGGCCTGCTCGGGCGTGCTGATGCCAAAGCCCACGGCACAGGGTATCTGCGGATTCGCCGCGCGGATGAGCTCGACCA
>CAMYZR010000151.1 GCA_947303905.1 uncultured Atopobiaceae bacterium | reverse complement strand
TTAGTTTCCTTGACGGTATTGTGTGGGTGTCTGACCTGTCTGCTGACGGAAGAGTCGGACGAAGTACTGCGGATATTCGTAGCCCAGCGAGTAAGCAATCTCCTTGACGGAGAGTTGTGTGGTGGATAGCCGCTCCTTGGCCAGGGCAATCATGCGCTGCTGGATGAGCGCCTGGGGTGACTGGCCCGTGGCACTCTTGACGGCATCGCCGAAGTAGTTGGCGGTCATGCCCATGCGCTCGGCAAAGGGCGCCAGAACGGCCTGCGCACAGTTGTGGTGCGGTTCGATAGTTGCGCGCAGCTCGCGTGCGCGGTCAAGATACTTGCTCATAGAGTCCCCCGATGCGACGAATCCCGTTCAGGATACCAGCAGATTGCCAGCTAGGCCATCATCAGCCCCTATACTGGAACCAAGCACTCGCATCGTCCTTGGGGGAGGGCACATGAACACCGTCACGCTTGGCTCGACCGGCATCACCGTCGTACAGAACGCCTTTGGCGCATTGCCCATCCAGCGCACCGCCACCGACGAGGCTGTCCGCATTCTGCGACGTGCCTATGAGGGAGGCATGCGCTATTTTGACACCGCCCGCGCCTACTCCGATAGCGAGGAGAAGATCGGTCTCGCCTTTGGTGATGGCTGGCTCAAACGCGAGAACGTCTACATTGCCACTAAGACGCAGGCAAAGACGCCCGAAAAGTTCTGGGAGGACCTCGACACCTCGCTCGAGAAGCTCCGCACCGACTACATCGACATTTACCAGTTCCACATGGCAGGGCAGGTCTGGCGCCCTGGCGATGGCTCTGGCATGTACGAGGCCATGCAGGAGGCGAAGGCCGCCGGCAAGATCCGCCACATCTCGATTACCGCCCACAAGATCGGTGTGGCCGAGGAGGCCGCGCGTTCGGGCCTCTACGAGACCCTACAGTTCCCCTTCTCCTACCTGGCGGGTGAGCGCGACCTCAATCTGGTCAAGCTTTGCGAGGAGCACAACGTGGGCTTCATCTGCATGAAGGGTCTGGCGGGTGGCCTCATCAACAACTCCCGAGCAGCCATGGCCTTCCTCTCGCAGCATCCCTGGGCTCTGCCCATCTGGGGCATCCAGCGCATGAGCGAGCTTGAGGAGTGGCTCGCCTTCATGAACGAGACGCCCGCTTACGACGACGAGATCGCTGCCTTTGTCGAGAGCGAGCGCGCCGAGCTCATGGGCGAGTTCTGCCGTGGCTGCGGCTACTGCATGCCGTGCCCCATGGGCATCGAGATCAACAACTGTGCGCGCATGTCGCTCATGCTGCGCAGGGCGCCTTCGGCAAGCTGGCTGAACGACCACTGGCAGGCCGAGATGGCCAAGATCCCCAACTGCCTGCACTGCAACCAGTGCCACCGCAAGTGTCCCTACGAGCTCGACACGCCGGCCCTCCTGGAGAAGAACTACGAGGACTACCAGCGCGTGCTTGCCGGAGAGGTGCAGGTCTAGCCATCGCGCAAACCAGCGGGGAACTTACCACATACGCAATCTGACACGGGAGGACCAATGGACGAAGGCAAGCTGCTCGAGGAGGGGCGCCTGCTACGTACGTGGTCGTGCCCAAACGCACGCGAGCTCGGCGGCTACGAGACGCCGCACGGCGTGACGCTCAGGCATCGGTTCCTGCGCACCGGTGCCACGCGCGGGCTGGTCCAGAAGGACCTCGACACGCTTTGCGCATGGGGCGTGACGCGCGTGCTCGACCTCCGCAGCCAAGGCGAGACACCACATCTGACCTGCAGATTTGCCAAGCAGGAAGGCATCGTGTGGGAGAACGTGCCGCTCTTTGACTACGACCTCTCGGCACCGTCCATGCCGCCGGTGCGCGCCACCGACAACTATCTCGTCAAGGGCTACCTGCACATGCTCTCGTCGCAAAACGCCATCAGGCGGGTCTTTGCGTTCTTCGCGCAGGCTCGCAAGGAGGAGTGCGTGCTCTTTCACTGCGCGGCAGGCATCGACCGCACTGGCGTCATCGCGATGCTGCTCTTGGGACTGGCAGATGTCGCACGCAATCAGATCATCGCAGACTATGGCTACTCGTTTGGGAGCGTCTCAGAGGTGAACGCGCTGGTGGACCGCCGTGAGGACGGTCCACCAGCGCGCATGGCCACCATGCTGCAGGTACGCCTTGACACCATCGCAAACGTCTACGACACCGTGATTCATGAGCACGGAAGCGTGCGGGCGTACCTCGAGAATTGCGGCGTGGAAGGCGACGCCATCACCTCCGTCCGAAGGCACCTGCTCGAGCCTTAGCAGGCAAGCTCCTCTCCGCGAAGATAGATGCCGTGGATGTTGAGCTCGTCATCCACGAGCACCACGTTCGCCACCTTGCCGCACTCGATCGAGCCGTAGCGATCGTCCACGCCAATGGCACGAGCCGGCGTGAGCGTGCTTGCCATGACGGCCTCAGGTAACGGAATCCGTGCCTTGAGCACCGCAAAGCGCAGGCAGTCGAAGAGGTTGGTGGCAGATCCGGCAATGGTGCCACTCTCCAGCGTCGCCAGGTTGCCGTGCACGAAGACCTTCTGACCACCGAGAGAGTACTCGCCGTCATCCAGACCAGTTGCCTCCATGCTGTCGGCAATCATCACCACACGGCCGGCGAACAGCTTGAAGGTGGCGCGAATGGCCGCCGGATGGATGTGCACACCGTCACAGATGAGCTCTACGCGCACGTGGTCGTAGTCAGCTGCCGCACCGATGACCGCCGGGTCGCGGTGGTGCAGGGGCGGCTGGGCGTTCCAGAGGTGCGTGACCTCGCGAGCGCCACGGGCGAAAGCCGCCGCAGCCTCGTCGTAGGTGGCGCAGGTGTGGCCCACGGACACGGCCACCTCGTCCTTGAGCTCGTCCACGAACTCCAGCGCACCGTCTACCTCGGGTGCCAGCGTCACCAGCTTGAAGAGCCCACCCGAACGCTCCTGCACGCGACGGAACATGGCAGCATCCGGCGCCTGCACATAGTCAGGGTTCTGCGCGCCTACCTTGTTGGGACTAATGAAGGGACCCTCCATGTTGATGCCCACGAGGTCTGCGCAACCCGGATGCGCGCCAGCGGCCACCCAAGCGGCAGCCGCATCAGCAATGGTGTTGAGCTTCTCCTCCGGATAGGTCATCGTGGCAGGGCAGATGCCCAGCACACCCTGGCTTGCCTCGTAGCTCGCCATCGTACGGATAGCTTCTTCGGTCCCGTTGCAGAAGTCCTGGCCCATGCAACCATGAAAGTGCACGTCAACGAGTCCAGGGATGGCCATGAGCCCCGAGGCGTCGACCGTCTCTCCTCCAGCCTCGGCCACAAAGAGCCCACCGTCCATGCAGATGTCGTGCTGCTCGAACGTGCCCTCGGGTGTGAAGACGCGTGCCCCCGTGATGCGCATGTCCTACCTCCTCGGGCAGAGCGAGAGGGCGGCCTCGTCGGCGATGACCGTGCAGCTCGTGTGCAGCTGCAGGATCGATGCCGGCACGCGCGGGGTCACGGGGCCGTAGCACATGTCGTAGACGGCCTGGGCCTTGGCCTCGCCATTCGCGATGACCAGGATGGAGCGGGCATGCATGATGTTCTGGACGCCCATGGTGTACGCCTGGCGCGGCACGTCGTCGGGGCTGTCAAACAGGCGGCTGTTGGCCTTGATGGTGCTTTCGGTGAGGTCCACGCAGTGAGTGCCCTTGGAGAAAACGTCATCGGGCTCGTTGAAGCCGATGTGGCCGTTGTTGCCGATGCCCAGAAGCTGCAGGTCGATGCCACCAGCCGCGGCCACCATCGCGTCGTACTCGGCGCAGGCCGCGTCGGCGTCCGGATTCGAGCCGTCGGGCACGTGGGTGTTGTCGAGGTTAATGTTGACGTGGTCAAACAGGTTCTTGCGCATGAAGTAGTGGTAGCTCTGCGGGTCGTCGTGCGACAGGCCACGATACTCGTCGAGGTTGTAGGTAATGACCTCGGAGAAGTCGACGTCATCCTTGCCATACCAGTCAATGAGCTGCTGATACGCGCCGATGGGCGTGGTGCCCGTGGCAAGGCCCAGCACCGAGCAGGGCTTGAGAATGATCTGGGCGGAGATGATGTTGGCGGCCTTGCGGCTCATGTCTGCATAGTCTTTTGCGCGCCTGATCTTCATGATGCATTCCCTTCGATCGCGGAGACAAACCAGCTGGTCAGAGAGGTGGGGTGGGTGATGGCGGTACCGACGACGACGGCCCAGGCACCGGCGTCGATGGCAGCCTTGGCATCGTCGGGCGTGTGGACGTGGCCCTCGCAGATGATGGGCACGTCAGGGAACTCTGCGGTGGCTTGGGCGAGCAGCGCCACGTCCGGGCCCTCGTCGAGGGTGGTCTCGATGGCGGGCTTGTTGTGGCTGAGCGTGGTGGACACCAGGTCGCACCCGCAGGCCACTGCGTTGCGTATGTCGTCGATGGTCATGCAGTCGGCCATGATGAGGGTCTCGGTCTGGGCACGCACGGCCTCGACGGTCTGTGCAAAGGTACGTCCGTCGGGACGCGGGCGATCGGTCGCATCGATGGCAACCACGTCGCAGCCGGCATTGACGCAGGCCAGCGCATGGCGCAGGGTCGGGGTGATGTAGACGCCCTCGTGCCCCTCCTTCCACAGGCCGATGACCGGAATGTCCACGCGGCCCTTGATGGCCGAGATGTCAGAGAGGCCCTGGCAGCGGATGGCAACCGCACCGCCCAGCTCGCAGGCGCGTGCCATGAGCGCCATGGTCTCGGGATTGCGGAGCGGCTCGCCCGGATAGGCTTGCACCGATACGATCAAGCCGCCCTTGATGGATTCGATCAGGGGGTTCATGAGCCCTTCCTTTCTCGGATGGGCGGCAGCCCCACCTGCCGCCCGCACCCGGTTCTAGCGTAGGGATGTGTAGGCGGAGGACACCACGTTCTC